>CAZKMG010000522.1:0-2540 GCA_964553465.1 uncultured Bacteroidaceae bacterium | reverse complement strand
AAATTTCCTCTGGTGATGCAAGACCAATAGAGATTTTATTAAAGTTCGATTTAACTTTAGTATCCCTTCTGAATGACATATACTATAAATTAAGGAGTTACATAAAATAAAATTACTGGGTATAAATACCCATACATTAGATAAGGTTAACGCTCAATCCAAGCCCTCTTAGCTCATGTAATAGTACATTGAGGGATTCAGGTATACCTGGAAGAGGCATTGGTTCACCTTTAACAATAGCTTCATATGCTTTTGCACGACCAACAACATCGTCAGATTTAACCGTTAGTATTTCCTGAAGAATATTTGCAGCACCAAATGCTTCGAGTGCCCAGACCTCCATTTCCCCAAATCTCTGACCTCCGAATTGTGCTTTACCACCAAGTGGTTGCTGCGTGATAAGGGAATAGGGCCCAATTGAACGTGCATGCATTTTATCTTCCACCATATGCCCTAATTTAAGCATATAAATAATCCCAACTGTAGCCGGTTGGTCGAAAGGCTCGCCAGTACCACCATCATACAAAATGGTTTTACCATATTGTGGCAGATTAGCTTTCGCAGTATATTCATTAATATCAGAAATTTTTGCCCCATCAAAAATCGGGGTTGAAAATTTTAGTCCGAGTTTTAGTCCTGCCCATCCAAGAACAGTTTCGTAAATCTGTCCCAGGTTCATTCGTGAAGGCACACCCAGAGGGTTAAGTACAATATCTACGGGTGTTCCGTCCTCAAGGAAAGGCATATCTTCTGAGCGAACAATTTTTGCAACAATACCTTTATTACCGTGCCGACCTGCCATTTTATCCCCAACAGTAATTTTCCTTTTCTTAGCAACATAAACTTTTGCCAGACGGACAATACCAGTGGGTAGTTCATCCCCAATCGTAATGTTATATTTCTTGCGTTTGAAGATCCCATCAAGTTCTTTATGTTTGATTAGATAATTATGAAGAAGCATCTTGATAGTATCATTTTTATCCTTATCAGTAGTCCACTTATTTGGATTGACAAGATTAAAATCGATATCCTGGAGTACTTTCTGGGTAAATTTTACACCCTTCTGGATAATGTCTACACCATAATAATCTTTTACTCCCTGAGAAGTTTTCCCATTAACGAGAATAAATAATTTATCGATTAATTTGTTTTTTAGCTCCTCTGTGTTTCGAAGAAATTCTTCTTCGATTTTATCAAGGATTGGTTTTGTGGAGACTTTGGCTTTACGGTCTTTGATTGATCTTGAAAAGAGCTTTTTATCAATCACAACACCGTATAAAGATGGACCGGCTTTTAAAGAAGCATCCTTTACATCACCAGCTTTATCTCCAAAGATTGCCCGCAGGAGTTTTTCTTCTGGTGATGGATCGGACTCACCTTTTGGAGTGATTTTCCCAATAAGGATGTCTCCTGGTTTAACTTCTGCACCAATTCGAATTAATCCGTTTTCATCTAAATTTTTGGTTGCCTCTTCGCTGACGTTAGGGATATCAGAAGTAAGTTCCTCAAGTCCTCTTTTCGTATCTCTAACCTCGAGGAGATATTCATCCACATGAATGGATGTAAAAATATCATCCCTGACAAGTTTTTCAGAAATCACGATGGCATCTTCAAAATTATATCCTTTCCAGGGCATAAATGCTACCATCAGGTTTCTGCCAAGAGCAAGTTCGCCATTTTCAGTTCCATATCCCTCAGTCAGGATTTCACCATTTTTTATCTTTTGACCTTTTTCAACGATGGGAGAAAGATTGACACAGGTATTCTGGTTGGTTTTCTTAAATTTTGGGAGTCTATATTGCTTAATATCATCATCAAAGCTGACAAATTTTTCATCATCAGTTCTTGAATATCTGATTACGATTTCATTGGTATCAACGAAATCGACAACTCCATCGCCTTCAGCAGCAATCTGCAAGCGGGAATCCTGAACGACAACCCCTTCTATACCAGTGCCGACAATAGGAGATTCAGGACTCATGAGGGGTACAGCCTGACGCATCATATTAGATCCCATGAGGGCTCTATTTGCATCGTCATGTTCGAGAAAAGGGATTAATGAAGCAGCAATAGATGCAATCTGGTTCGGTGCAACATCCATCAGATTAACTGTTTCTTTATCAGATAATGGAAAATCACCGTTAAATCTGGCTTTAATTTTCAGGTTTATAAATTCACCCATATTATCTATTGGTGCATTTGCCTGAGCAATGATCCTTTCTTCCTCCTCTTCTGCTGTTAGATAGACAACTTCATTACTGCTAAAATTGACCTTCCCATTTTCAACTTCACGATAAGGGGTTTCGATGAAACCAAGATTGTTTATCTTAGCAAACACACATAAAGATGAAATCAGACCGATATTTGGACCTTCAGGTGTTTCAATGGGACACAAACGACCATAATGTGTATAATGAACATCACGAACTTCGAATCCAGCACGTTCTCTGGAGAGGCCCCCGGGTCCAAGTGCAGAAAGCCGCCGTTTATGAGTCATTTCAGCTAAAGGATTTGTCTGATCCATAAATTGGGAAAGCTGA
>CAZKMG010000521.1:0-2547 GCA_964553465.1 uncultured Bacteroidaceae bacterium | reverse complement strand
TTTATACTCATTTTACTTCACCCATCAGGCGATATCCTGACATGATGGTCCACAGAATGCTGGCTCATTACCTGAATGGGGGAGAGTCTAAAAACAAACTTAAATATGAAAAGAGATGTGAGCACTCTTCAATGATGGAGAAAAAAGCCATGGAAGCCGAAAGAGCATCCATTAAATATAAGCAGGTCGAATATATGATGGATAAAGTAGGAAAGGAATTTGATGGAATTATTTCCGGCCTGACAGATTGGGGGATTTACGTTGAAATTACAGAAAACAAGTGTGAAGGGATGGTTTCTGTTCAAAGTTTAAATGATGATTTCTACGAGTTTGATGAAGATAATTATTGTTTGACGGGAAGAAAAACAGGAAAAAAGTATCAGTTAGGAGATGAAGTTAAAATAGAAGTAAAGAATATTAATCTCCCAAAAAGACAAATGGATTTTATAATTATCGAAGATAATCAATAAACTAAATTCGATATTTATTCACAGCTATTTACTAACGCGTTGTGCGATTTAAATAATGTAATTAACAGGCTTTGTGTGCTTTGTGTCTTTTCTTGGTGAACATTGTGGTAAAAATATTTAATCACAAAGGCCTCGAAGGGTTTCACAGAGTTCGGAAATACGTTCATATATGCTTATTTGTGAATTTAAGCATGTTAAATTCATGCTCGTTTCATACTTATAATTTTGAAGATTAGTAAAATATAGGAATAGTTAAAAATGGTTGTAGAAAAAGCTGAGGTTAGAAGTAAGATTGTTCAGGTAGCAAGCAGGATATTTACCCGTTTTGGATTCAGAAAGACAACTATGGAAAACATAGCCGTGGCATCACAGAAGGGGAAGTCTTCCATTTATTATTATTTTAAAAGTAAGGAGGAGATTTTTAAAGCAGTTGTTGAAAAAGAAGCAAATGAACTTCATGATGATTTAAAAGAGGAGGTCAACAAATATGATGATCCGATTGATCAGTTAAAAACCTATATTCTTTTCAGAATGCATAAAATTAAAATGGTAACTAATTTTTATACTGCCCTTAAAAGTGAACATCTGAGTCACCTTGTATTTATTGAAAAGATTCGTGAACGATTTGACCATGATGAAATAAATATTCTGAAACAAATTCTTCAAAGAGGTATTGATAGTGGAAAATTTAACATTGATAATCCTGAGTTGAGTGCAATTGCCATAGTTACAGCCATGAAAGGGCTTGAAATTCCTTTATTTATAAATAAGGAATATGGCAATATCGAAACCCGGCTGGATAATCTGATTAAATTTTTGTTTTACGGACTAGTGAAGAGGTGAAATTGTGGTATTCCTAAATCTCTCTCTTTTCAGTTTGAATTCTTCGATTACCTTATTTTATTATTTTTGAGAGGTTTTTTTTTGATGCTGAACCTGAACCTTCAAATCTTATACCTGTTCAGTTTTTACCTCAATATTATCCTCCTTTTTGACTTCCATGCCAAAGAACTTACGTTGGAAAATCATGATGGATAATACTCCCAGTGTTATTGCAGAATCAGCTATATTAAAGATCGGACGGAAAAACTCAAATGATTGTCCTCCTTTATATGGTACCCAGCTGGGCCAGGTACCATGGAAAACAGGGAAATAAAGCATATCCACTACTTTACCGTGAAGGAAACCGGAATATCCTCCCTCCTGTGGAAGCAAGACTGCTTTTGAATAAGGGGTACTTTCAGAAAAAATTATTCCGTAGAAGGCACTATCAATGATGTTTCCAATAGCCCCGGCCAAAATCATGGAGACGGTGATTATCAGACCGGAATGCGATTTTTGTCTGATCAGGATTTTTAAATAATAAATAATACCTATTGCCGCTATCAATCTGAAAATGGTAAGTAAAAGCTTTCCATAATTTCCAGGTAGATTGAGGCCAAAGGCCATTCCATTATTTTCAATAAATTTTATTATAAACCAGTTACTGATGATATTTAAATCCTGGTACATGAACATACTTGTTTTCACCCAGATTTTTAATGCCTGATCAATAAACAGGATGATAAATACAGTAAAAACAGATTTTCGAATTAGAGACATATTATTGATAATTAATAACTTATATTAATAATTATGAGGATTTGGATTGTTGATAGTTTAACTTTATCCAGAAAAGATAATAACAATCATTTAGCATAGTCATTCAAAATCATGCATCTTCCAAAATAATATTTCTATTTTCACTCAAGGTTAAACAAAACCTGTGTACCCAACTATTATTTTGCCACAGGAGGAGGGGCTTTTGAAATTTGAGTTTCATGAAAAAATGCATCAAGAAAATAATTTATCAGGATTTATAAAAAATTTATTCTACCTGCTGGTTTTCTCTTTAGCATCAATACTCAGAGTAGCATGAGGAACAGCACGGAGTCTCTCTTTTGGAATAAGCTTACCAGATTCACGGCAGATCCCATAAGTTTTATTTTCAATCCGCACTAAAGCTGCCTGTATCAAAGGAGAGTGGTGATATATTTAATGATAAGTTTATAATATTATAATAAATGGGATTTAAATG
>CAZKMG010000520.1:0-2563 GCA_964553465.1 uncultured Bacteroidaceae bacterium | reverse complement strand
TTATTTAAAGAAAATATTTTTGGTGTTCTGATAGGTACAGGATATGATTTTGGTATATCAAATAAGCTTACCCTCGGTCCTGAACTTGCATACAGGTTATACAGATATAACAATCCTGATGGGGATGAACATTATAATGAACATGGAGTTGTATTTGGCTTTGGTCTGAAAAAATATTTTTAATTTATTTCCAGGTTCATTCATATATTTTTATTCTACATCCTAATTCTATTGAACTAAATTATCAGGATAAGTTACTTCAGATCGGGTTTCTCTCCTTAAATTGGAAAAACCAGCGTTATTTACCATTGTTGAACAGATCTTATTAGAAATCCAAAAGGCTTATATTTTCGGTGTTATAATAATCATATAGAATATTGAAAGAATAGGTACATGGGTGGAGTAAAATACTAAAAAGGATCCAAAATATCCTTTATTACCATGTTATAATTTTGATATTGTAGTATCTAACTTGTTGCCTGTTTGAGAAGGAAAAAATACTAAGATTTTATACCTGTAAAATATGTTTTGAAGTTATGAATTTGAAAATTAGTATAGCAGAGGCAAAATATGGCGATTTTTTGAGCTGGGAATACAGTCCGATTTCGTGTTTTTAGTGCATAATTATTATAAAAAAACCGACAATTAGAAAACATTTTTACATTTACATACTTATTAGTATGTTAATCAATGAAAAGAATCATGTTTTTGATATGCATTGTAATAACTTTAGTTGGGCTTAGTGTTTTTGCATTTGTCAATCAGCCGAAATTTGGCAAATTACCAAAGGCTGAGCGCCTGGAAAAAATCAGAAAGTCTCCAAATTATATAAATGGCTCATTCAAAAATCTCAGTTACACGCCTGTTTTAGCCGAAGGTGTTAGTTTCTTCGCTGTCAGTAAAGAGTTCTTATTTAATAAGAAAGAAAGGCTTACTCCCATTGATACAATACCTTCCTCCAAGACCGACTTATTAAATATTGATCTATCGAAAGATGTTTTAGTTTGGTTTGGACATTCCTCATATTTTATTCAAATTGATGGAAAGAGAATTTTAGTTGACCCTGTTTTTAGTGGTTCTATAACACCATTGCCATTTGGGATGAAAGCATTCAAAGGAACAGATGTTTATACAACTGAAGATATCCCTGAAATTGACTACCTATTTATTACACATGACCACTGGGACCACCTTGACTATGAAACTATCAGGAAATTAAAACCCAGGATCAAGCAAGTTATTTGCGGACTAGGCATTGGTGAAGACTTTGAATACTGGGGCTATGACAAAAAAATAATAGCTGAAAAAGACTGGAACGAAAAAATCATACTCGACAATGGTTTTACAGCCCATACCGTTCCAGCACGGCATTTTTCGGGCAGGGGACTTTCCAGGAATAAAACCCTTTGGGTTGCTTATGTGTTAGAAACACCCACCATGAAAATATTCCTGGGTGGTGACGGCGGCTATGATACACACTTTGCCAAAATAGGTAAAACTTTCGGAGCATTTGATCTGGTTGTACTTGAGAACGGTCAAAATAATAAAAACTGGAAATACATCCACCTGATGACAGATGAAGTTCTGCAAGCTGCACAGGATTTAAAAGCAAGACGGATTCTGCCGGTACATTCTTCAAAATTTGCTCTGGCAAATCATCCATGGGACGAACCCCTGGCTAAATTAGCAGCATTATCTGCGGATACGAATATTCAACTTGTAACACCTCTCATTGGAGAACAGGTAAATCTGAAAGACACTACACAAACATTTACGAAATGGTGGGAAAATGTAAATTGACACTATTTCATCCAGGGTGTCTGATAATTCCAATTTATTCATTTCTCCATAATGTATGTTTTCTACAAAAATCAAAAAGAACCATGAAATCTGTACCCTGCGTTTTCCTGTCCTGTAGGGACATGATATCGGTAGGAAAGAATAATGAATACCGTATAATATATTTCCCTGTCCCGTAGGGACAAAATATCGGTAGGAAAAATCGAAAAACCCATCCACCTGCATTTATGTTCCGTAGGAACAATATATTGGTAGGAAAGAATAATGAATACCGTATCACATTTTTCCCCGTCCCGTAGGGACATGATATCGGTAGGAAAAATCGAAAAACCCATCCACCTACATTTATGTTCCGTAGGAACAATATATTGGTTATAGTTATGAATTAATAATTCACAGGTTTAAAAATATAAGCATCATGATATTCAATCTTGAATGCCTCTAATAATTTTTTATATTCATCTCTAAAATTTATTTTATTATGATGATTCTCCTGATGCTCGATATAATTTATAACATCCATTAAATGGGATTTACTATATGAAAATGCGCCAAACCCATGTTGCCAGTAGAAATTACCTGGAATAAATTTATTCTTATTGATCCACTTTGAAGAGCTCCCTTTTATATCTTGGAGAAGGTTGGATAAGGACTGATGTGGTCTCATTCCAAAAAGGATATGTATATGATCAGGCATACCATTAATAATGATTAGTTTATGACCATGGTTAATGATAGTACCTGAAATATATTTGTATAGGTC
>CAZKMG010000519.1:0-2563 GCA_964553465.1 uncultured Bacteroidaceae bacterium | reverse complement strand
TAGAAAAGTTTGATAATAGGGGCAGCTGGTATGAAGATGGACCCTATGTTTCTTATGTAAGTACAAGACCTTTTACCAAAACAGATGGTAACAAAGAATGGGTACAATCAGACCGGCCAGGTATCAGTAACCCTTTTAATAAATTATTTGATGCAGCCCAGGTTTTAATAAGGCTGTACAGGATTACGGGGGATGAATTCTATTGGGACAAGGCAGGAAAAATATTCTTTACAGCTAAAAGTCATTTTCAGTACTTTGATGACCATTATTGTTGGAACTATTATGAACCGCTTACTCCCGGAGATGTTGATGTGGAAAGGAATACAACCCGCCATTGGGTTGATGTCCATATGTGGCGTTCAGGATACCAGGCCAGCGAAATATATAAAATTGTAGAAGCCTATCATTATGGAATGGTCTTTGACGAGCAGGATATCAGAAGAATCATCAATACGAACCTCAATGTTATGTGGAACAAGGATAAAGTAAATCCAAAATTCATTAATTCAAACGGACTGGGGGCTGATGGCGATACAGTTGGATTAGCATCTTTCCAAAGAACTTATGGTCACTCAAATGTCACCAAAAATTCAGGTGAACTCTGGACCGGGCTGCTCGATTTTGATCAGACTATAAGAGATCTCTATGAACTGCGTTTCAAGGGGGATAATAAATCAATCGATTACATCTGGTACAAAAATACTGTACTTGTAAATCCACCAAGTTTCAAAAGGAAGTATGCAAAAGGAGATGTTAATGTCCCAGCATTTAATTTTACGGAATGTGAAGACCTTTATTGTGCAGTTGTTCTTCCGCATCTTATACCTAAGGATGGAAAATCTATAATTATTTGCAAATCAAGGAAAGCCGGAGATTTACAGGTTGATTTATATTCAAAAGAAAATAATAAGCTAGTTAATTTTTATGATGGAAAGATTGGAGAAGGATTTTACACTACCACCTGGGATGGAAAAGATCCGGCTAAAAAAGTAACTTATAAGGGTGAATATAAGATTCGTTGGACAACTTCAGGAGGATACCGTGAGTTCCCAATAGTTATTGAGTAAAAATATATGTAGAAATTTCATTAATTAAATAGTTCTGATGAGCAATTTAAAACTGATTACTTTTCATTTATTAATAATTTTTATAATATGTCTTTCTTGTAATTCTTATGCTCAAAGGTCATATTACGAAAGAAAATTAATTCTTCGGCCAGCTAATAAACCTATCTGTAGATTATTGATTGCTCATTTTAATTTCACTGAATTTCTATATAAGCGTGTTGATTTTAGTTGATAAATATTACTTTTATATGTATAAACCTAAATACTAAAACAATGAAAAGAAATTTCTTTATTTTTTGTTTATTAATATTCTTTGGAAGTATTTCGATAGGGCAAAATGTCGGAAGCATCGCTAATGATCCCAATTTTTTCCCAATAGGTGTATGGGTGCAAAGTCCTTCTAATGCAGTTGCTTATAAAGCTATTGGAATTAATATGTTTGTTGGAATATGGGGGGGACTTGATCAAGCTAAATTAGACGATCTCAAAAAAGCAAAAGTAAAAGTGATTTGTGATCAAAATGAATTCGGACTTGCTAACCTCAGAGACACCACTATTTATGCATGGATGCATGGAGACGAACCGGATAATGCACAGAGGAGCAAGACCGGGCAGGGTTATGATCCCTGTATTGATCCAGCCATTATTATCAACAGTTATGCGGAAATAAAGAAAAAAGATCCTTCCCGGCCGGTTTTTATTAACCTTGGACAAGGTGTATCATATCTTAATTATAATGGCCGAGGAGAATGCAGGGGAGACATTGATAAATATAAAGTTTCCACGAATGGTTATCTTAAAGGATGTGATATTGGATCATTCGATATTTATCCAGTGAATAACAGGGATGCAGAATCGCAAAATAACCTCTACTATGTTCCCAAAGGAATTGACAGTTTAAGATCCTGGACGAATTATTCAAAACCTGTATGGTGCGTGATCGAATGTACTAAAATTGCTGCAAGAAATCCAAGAAAACCTACGACTACGGAAGTAAGATCAGAAGTATGGATGGCATTGATACATGGTGCAAATGGTTATCTGTATTTCTGCCATTCATTTGTTCCTCCACAAGACGAGGCTGCTCCATTGCATGATCCATTAATGCTTCAGGCAATGAAGGCGATCAATACCCAGGTTACTTCGTTAGCTCCTGTGCTGAACAGCCCTACTACTCATGGGTACGCTACAGTAAACAGCAGTAATTCAGAAGTACCTGTTGACATCATGACAAAAAGTTATAGTAAGGCAAATTATATTTTTGCCGCTGGTATGAGATGCGGATTCACTACAGCCACTTTTAACGTTACATCAGGAACAAGTGTTGAGGTCCTTGGAGAAGGGAGAACAATTAATATAATTGATGGAAAATTCAGTGATGAATTTATACCTTATGGAGTTCATTTGTATAAAATCAAGATGTGATTTTTAAAATGGAGATATGTGTCAAGTAAAAAGTAAAAAGTAAAAAGTAAAAAGTAAAAAGTAAAAAGGCT
>CAZKMG010000518.1:0-2566 GCA_964553465.1 uncultured Bacteroidaceae bacterium | reverse complement strand
ACAATCGCTTTTTTCACTGCCCTTTTTAAACAATAAGAGATAAGCTTTTTCTTTATCTTTGATCTTATCTGTAAGTTCGGAATACGAATTTATCTCAATCATAATTTCATCTGTATATGATTTATTTTTATTGTCAGATGGAACCCACATGATCATGAATTATTTTCATTTGTATTTCTCGAAACATGTGAGTTTCATTCATTAATTTTAACCTAAATACTCTGCTGCGCTTAATGCAGCGATAGTTCCTTCAGCGACAGCCGTCGTAACTTGGCGATACTTCTTCGCAATGCAGTCACCTGCTGCAAAAACACCAGGACAATTAGTTTTCATATCAGCATCAACCACAATTTCATTTCTGTCATTTACGTTGACACTATTTTTTAAAGCTTCGGTATTTGGCAGGTAACCGATAAAAATAAATGCACCATCAACTTTTTTTTCTGTAACCTTTCCTGTTGGAAGGTGTTCGATATGGACTGTTCGCAATACACCATTCCCAAAAAAACCCCTTGGCTCTGATTCCATGATAAAATCAATTTTAGGATTATTTTTTGCTTCCTGTATAGCTGGTTCAAACGCTTGAAACTGTTCGAATTGGTGCACAATGGTAACTTTTGTGGCATACCTGGTAAGCATTACCGACTCTTCAAGGGCCGAGTTACCGCCTCCGACAACAATCAATTCTTTACCCGTAAAAAATTCCCCATCGCAGGTAGAACAATACGAAATCCCTTTGCCTTTAAATTCATCTTCGCCAGGTAGGTTTAGCGTACGAGGTTTACCCCCTGGAGCAAGGATTACACACTTAGCCTGGAAAACACGTCCATCTTCCAGCTTTACTGATTTAACCAGTCCTTCAAGTTGGTAATCTACTATTTTTACATTCGATTTTATCTTGCAGCCAAAATCTTTGGCCTGTTTTTTCATGATATGTTAGCCAATATATAACCTTTAGTTGTTTCAACTCCTGGATAATTGGCTATTTCATTGGTCAGTACCATCTGGCCCCCTATAGTGCCTTCATTAAGAATAAGAGTATTCAGCCTGGCCCTTGAAGAATAGATTCCGGCAGTCAGTCCAGCCGCCCCTGCACCCACTATCATCACATCAAAAATTTCATCCATTTTTTAAAAATTTAAAACCTTATCGTATATGCTGCAAGGCTTTATCATAATTACTGGCTTAAAAATTCATTCAAAACAGATAAAATTTGCTCCCTGTTTTGAATACTGGAAGTTGCCTTCACCATAGTACCTTTTCTATAATATACAGTAAACGGTAATCCCATGAAACCTCTACACATTGGCGTGCTTTTAATAGGAGCAGCTTCAGGAGTATCAAAAGACATTGAATAAAATTTAATATCAGGCCATTCATCCTGAAGTTCTTCCATTTCATCATATACTGGAATACACATTGGGCCCATACGACCACAGCACACCATCACGTTTTCATTTTCACTGATAATTTTTTCTAATTCTTTTGCTGTTTCTATTTCGCGAACCATTGTTTGTAACATTTTCATAATTTTTAATTGATTTTAAATTTTTATTGATATTTACTCTTTTACATACTCGTTTATTGGCAATTCATTTAAATAATACGACAATTCTTTTTTCTGCTTTGAAATGGAGATGCGTCCTGAGCGAACAAATTGTAAAATCCCATAGGGTTTTAAAATCTCATATAGTTTTTCTGTATCATCCACATGCCCGGTTTTTTCAATTATTACAAAATCATTTTGAATATCAACCATTCGAGCGTTATATTCACGAAGTATCTGTTCAAGGTTCTTATTAATAGCCGAATCAATTGGTATTTTGTATAATGCAATTTCCCTGTAAACAATTTCATCATTTAAGTACCAGGCAGCCCTTAATACCTCAGGTAATTTTTCAATTTGGCTGACTACTTTTTCAACTTGGTCGCGGGTTTCTTCTATAACGATGGTAAATCGATGAATACCTTTCATTTCAGTTGATGATACCGTAAGGCTTTCGATGTTAATATGCCTTTGAGTAAAAACTATGGTAATACGATTCAATAAACCAATGTGGTTTTCAGAAAATGCAGTGATTGTGTATAATTCATTCATAACGTCTTTATATAGATTTATTTTCTTCTAAAACTATTTCATCAACAGCCGTTCCCGGGTAAATCATCGGAAATACATTGGCTTCTTTTTCAATTTTTATCTCTAATAGGTAAGGTCCGTTGTGATTTAGCATATTATCCAAAGCTTGATTAAGTTCAGCACGGTCTTTGACAACCGTGCCTTCAATACCAAATGCTTTGGCCATTAAAGGAAAGTCGGGCGTTGGCATGTTGGTTTCGGCATAGCGTTTTTCATTGAATAGTTGTTGCCATTGCCTTACCATCCCGAGGAAATTATTATTAAAAATGACAATTTTAACGGGCAGGTTGTATTGAAAAATAGTTCCAAGTTCCTGTGCTGTCATTTGAAAACCACCATCACCGGCAAAAAGGATTACCGTTTTATCAGGCCTTCCAACCTGTGCCCCCATTGCAGCTGGGAGGCCAAATCCCATAGTTCCCAAGCCAC
>CAZKMG010000517.1:0-2575 GCA_964553465.1 uncultured Bacteroidaceae bacterium | reverse complement strand
TTAGATATTCTTCTTTTTTATGAGTTTTTGATAAAGACTTTTAAAAATAAAGCCAAGCCACGCCCCCCATGAATATCCAATGAGTATAAAAGGGAAATCTGCTGAAGAGTTTAATTGATGTAATAATTCTTCTACCTGGCCATTGATTGATCTTACAGATTGGATATACTCTAAAACTCCAAAATTAGATGATAGCTTTTCTGCAACAGATTTCATCTCTCCGGCTGCACCTGGCCCGCCATGCAGAAGCCCAACCTGATAAGGTTTATGTCCGTATTTTCTAATGGTCTCCAATAGTGTCATGTCGTTCATAAAATTCTAGTCAACCATGAGACGGGATTAAACTAATAAAGAGCGAACCTAAAAAACAATCATTAAAGGAGTATTTTTATTCTGAATAACTAGAAATGAAACATTGCTCCTTATCCAACACCGAATTCTTCATGATTTATATCATTATAATTCATGGATGACCAATCATAGAATACTGTGAAAAAAATCTTATCCCAGGTAAAATTAAAATTTGCCCCGAATTGATATAGAAATCCTTTCCTGATATAAGCCGGGTAACCTTCAATAATATTTGTTTGAGATGAAGAATCGTAATCACAAAGAATTTTGCTCCACAAACTGATCAATGGGTTGGATCCGGTATAATTAAAAGTAATATTTCCACCGGAGGAAGATGTTTCCCACTCACCCATGCCTTTGATCTTCAGATAGTCATAACCGATTTTGGGGCGGATAGTTACGTTAAATAATCCTTTGCCAATATTAAAAACCGGACCAATAAATACCTGGTGTCCGTGTGCAAAGTCAGATTGCTGGTATTCACTAAATCCTCGCTCAAAACCACCAACAAGAAACCTGTAATCTGTTGCAACTCCAAATAGTCGATTAAATCTATAGATATACTGTAAATTAACACCAAGTAATCTATCCTTAAATATTCCATCTTCAAGAAGATCTTTCATCACAACTTCATCCTCTTCATAGAATTCATTTACGTGATAAGAAAGTCCTATAGTAAAAGCATCTCTTCTGGTCAATGATTTTTGTGCCAGAATATTTTCAGAAAAAAGCAAAATGATAAAAATACCCAAGAGTACTAAGATCGATTGCATGTTAATTTATTTTACTTCCATAAACATGTACTCTCTATATCTATATCTTGAAAAGGAAAATCAAAATCAGATCTTTGCTCCAATACTATTATCAGTGAACCCTAAATACATATCAACATTGTTAATACTTCCTGTATTTTGGGATGAATTATAAAGTTTTATTGATTTATTAAAGTGAGAATTTGACATTAAATTAAAGGGCACGCTCAGTAAATAAAATCCAGCTCCAACCAACATATTCGCCGTACTCTTATTAGAATAATCTGTAGATCCAACCAGATCATTTTCATTTGTTGCCTGTGCAGCTTTTACAATATTATAAAAACCGACTCCTATAAAAATGGTATTACATACTATTGATGAAAGTCCGATAATACCATTAATCTTAGAAACCTGGTATTCCCGAGCAGAGGTCTCATTAGAATTAAAAATCGAAGCCAGTTGCTTTAAATTAAGTGATTGACCATTCTGCATATAGATTTTTTTCATGCCTTTTTTTCAATTGTAATCTGGCCAGAAACCTGGTAAGAAATGCTAAGAATAAGCATCATATTGAAGATAGTTGTAATAATAATTTTCATAAGATTTTTTAATTCAGTGATGGATTCAAAAGCAATATAAAAAATATTTTAAAAAATGAAAAATATCGTGAATCCAAAATAAATAACATAATATTCGACCTATTTTATTGAGAGTTTCAAAGAAGAACCGATTTGGCAAGCTTGTATTGATTGAAGATTTGATTGCATTCCCAGAGAAAAATAAAATCGATTTACAAGCTCAGAAAAAAGTGTTCCCTGCCAGGCACAAAGGCGGATTTTCGTGTAACATACCATCATAGCTTATCCCGTGAAACGAGACTGGGCTGTCACAGTATGAAACCATATCCATTCTACGCTGGTTTAACTACAGTGAATATTTTATATGATTGTAAATAAAAAACCAACGATTGCTCCACCTAAAACAATAAATGCACTATTCAGTTTTTTAAATAGGAAGACAATAATCAAACTTACTATTGCAATTATTATCGTTCGCCAATCAGTAAGTGTATCTTTTCCCATTTCCAAGCAAACCACAATTATTAAAGCGACAGCAGCAATATTTATTACATCTAGAAAAGATGCAATTATTTTGGATTTTCTCATTTTGGGAATCAGTGGATTTATTATTAAAACAAATAAAAATGAAGGCAGAAAAATTCCAACTGTTGCAGCAACCGTACCTGACACTCCGTTCATTTGCCAACCAATAAAAGTTGCAGTCGACAAAACTGGACCTGGTGTAAATTGACCTATTGCAACCGCATCTATTAATTCTTGTCTGGTCAGCCAACCATTACCAACCAATTCCGAATCCAGGAAAGCAAAAAGGACATATCCACTGCCATATAAAATAGCCCCAACCTTTAAAAAGCTTAGGAATATTTTTAAACTTCCAATTTT
Source organism: uncultured Bacteroidaceae bacterium (assembly GCA_964553465.1). Lineage (GTDB taxonomy): Bacteria > Bacteroidota > Bacteroidia > Bacteroidales > CAZKMG01. The sequence continues at coordinate 6 of CAZKMG010000517.1, read as the reverse complement.
TATCGG
>CAZKMG010000516.1:0-2596 GCA_964553465.1 uncultured Bacteroidaceae bacterium | reverse complement strand
AAAATCCCTGTTATAAAGGTATGCTTTTGCCAGCAATCCGGCGGCAGCTGCTTTCGTAGGAAATCCTATATCATCACCGGTCCATACGTTAGGTATATTATCTTTTGCATATTGCAAATCTTCGATCAATTTGGTCATAACCTCACTTTTAGGCTGCCGTGGTACAAAGGTACTGTCAGGATCAGAAATAAAATGCGGCCAGTAATTTGCATCTCCCCATAAAGTGGTCAGAACCAGATAACAAAAACCTTTGACCATCCTGGCTACTCCGATGTAAGGAGCCTGTTTTTCAGGTGTGAAGGCAGGATCACTTGATTTCGGAATCCCGTCAATTGCAAAATTTGCATTATTAATTCCTTTGTACATACAATAGTACCAGGAATAGAAACCATACCATGTAGGATCAGCACTCCAGTGAAGCTGATTTAGACGATCACCTACATTCCTGGAAAAACTGTCATCCGAAAAGATATCCATCCATGTTACCCAGTACCGCCTGAAATCATGGGGGATCTGGGTCATAATTGCAAAAGGTGACTGAGCAGCCTGTCTTGCAGATATTTCATTGACAAAGAAATTATCTGCGTTGGGGGCATCCTTTGGAAATTTTGTCAATAGGTCATCTTCGTTGCATCCATTGAATAATGCTATTCCAAAGGACAGGATAATGAATATTAATAGTTTATTTTTCATATTTCAATTTTTTTATATTATTAATATTAATAAGTCTAGAAGGAAGCTTTTATACCCATCACCCAGGATCTTGGCTGTGGAATTTTTGTAATAGGTTGCTGCCACATTCCCTGGTCAGTTACATCCACTTCACCTGCCGGATATTTGGTAAAAGTCTTTAGGTTCTGAGCACTAACATAAACACTCAGGTTTTTCATTTTAATGGTCTGACAAATACTTGCAGGAATTGCATATTCCAGATTTATATTACTGATTTTAAAATAGGATGCGTCAGATAACCAAAAACTTGAAATGGAGGTGGCATTTTGTGCAAGATCGGCTTTGGTTACTTTAGGCATATTGCCATTAGGGTTCAATGTAGCTTCCCATCGATCAAGTACCCTTGTTATATCGTTACTGGTATATTGGAAATAACCATTAATATCAAGCTGGGTATTTAAATCAACTCCCTGAACGCCATACCCTACTACCTGAAGAGTAAATCCTTTATAAGAAACATTTCCTGAAAGACCATATGTAAAATCAGGATATTTCTTTCCAATAAATCCACGGTCATCTGCAGTGATTTTTCCATCGGGTTTATATGTCAGATTCCCCTCAGTATCCCGGCCATTGATATCGACGGTCCAGATATCACCAAGCCCAATTGGAAAATCGTTGTCGGGGTTGGTCAGATAGGGATGATCATCCAGAATTTTCTGGTTTTTAACTATCCCATTCGAAGTATAACCAAAAAACCTATATATAGGCTGACCAACTTCAAGACCCCACTCCCTGATTTGACGGCCATCTAAATTGAGAACCTTATTCCGTGCAGTAGCCAAGTTTCCATTTATGCTGTAGGTAAAATCACCCTTTTTATCCTGGTATCCGACAGCAAACTCAAATCCTTTGTTTTGAATTTCACCACCATTGATAGTTGGATCTGAAGGATTAACCCAGCCGTCATAGTAATATTTACCGGCTGATAAAGGAATTGGTTTACCATAAAGTAAATTAGTGGTGTGGGAGATATAATAATCAGCTGAAAGCGACACCTTATTATTATATAAAAGTGCATCAAATCCAAAGTCAGTCTTCTGAGTTTGTTCCCATTTAACATTTGAATTAACTGCTGCCCCTAATGCGTAGCTCGGTTTGGCAACCTGACTGTTCGTAGGACCCATCACAGCAGTATGCATTTCTAATGTGGCATAGGTGGGATATAGACCAACATTGCTGTTCCCTAAAGTTCCGAAACTCCCCCTTATTTTAAGATCGTTAACTATGTTGAGAAGCGGTTCAAAGAATCTTTCCTTTGAAATCCTCCATCCGGCTGATACTGATGGGAATACTCCCCAACGGTTATCACCGATAAACCGGGAAGTACCATCACGGCGAACGGAGGCCTGTGCATAATATTTCTCATTGTAATTATAACCAACCCTGCCGATATAGGAAACGAACGCCCAATCCTCGAATCCATTGTAAACACTCTGATTTTCAAGCCCTGCTGCACTCAGATAGCGGATCTGATTATTCGGCGTACCATAACGTGTTCCATCTAGATATTCATATGAACTTTCTTCCTGGGAATAGATAGCCAGGGCTGAAACATTATGAACTGCATTAAATGTTCTCTGATAGTTCAGCATGTAATCAGCTGTCCAGTGAAAGGTATAGCTCTGGGTCTTGTCAACATGATTAATGCTTTGCGTTTCAACACCCAGTATATGAAGTTCAGGTACGAAAGCTGTTCGTTGACTATTTCTATAGTCAATACTTAAGCGTGGTGTAAAGGTTAATCCTTCTAAAATTTTAACTTTCACGAAAAAATTACCAACAAAACCATAAGTTCTTCTGTCATTGGTATACTCTTTCGCTAAAATAAGGGGACCTACATCGCCACCTTCAAAAGTATAAA
>CAZKMG010000515.1:0-2596 GCA_964553465.1 uncultured Bacteroidaceae bacterium | reverse complement strand
TGAAAGAATAATATCCAATGCGAATACATTTTATTGCTGTCGGTGGAGCAGTGATGCATAATCTTGCTATCGCACTTCATGTAAAAGGAAATCACATCACTGGTTCTGATGATGAGATTTTTGAACCCTCCCGCAGCAGGTTAGATTCATATGAACTATTACCCGAACGATGGGGATGGTTCCCTGATAAAATCACCCCACTAATTGACGCAGTGATACTGGGCATGCACGCAAGAGATGACAATCCGGAACTTAAACGCGCGAGGAAACTGGGAATAAAAATTTATTCATTCCCGGAATACTTGTATGAACAAACTAAAGAGAAAAAAAGAATAGTCATTGCAGGAAGTCATGGGAAAACAACTATTACATCTATGATTATGCATGCCCTCCGGGAGAACGGTCTGAAATTCGATTATATGGTTGGATCTGTTCTTGATGGATTTGACACCATGGTAGAGATAGACGATGCAAACGAAATTGCCATTTTTGAAGGAGACGAATATCTCACTTCTTCTATTGATAAAAGACCAAAATTTCACCTTTATCACCCACATATTAGCTTAATTTCAGGCATTGCCTGGGATCATATCAATGTCTTTCCAACGTTTGAAATCTATAAGGAACAATTCCAGATACTTGCCAGACTTACATCCGAAGCTCTTGTATATTTTGAAGAAGATTTTATTCTGCATGAAATTGCCGATGAAAATGAAAAAAGGCTGAAGCTATTTCCTTACAGGAATGCAGTATCAGGTATAACTGGTAAAATGACCACAGTTTCTTATAAGAACCTAAAAGTAAGTCTGAATATTTTTGGCAGGCATAATATGCAGAATCTTGCCGGAGCCATGCAGGTTTGTAAGTTACTTGGAGTCAATGAAACCGACTTTTTGATATCGATGACCAGCTTTAAAGGTGCGGCCAGGAGGCAGGAACTTTTAGCAGGAAATAAAAACCGCGAAGTATACCTGGATTTTGCCCATGCTCCTTCCAAAGTAAAAGCAACAGTAGAAGCATTTAGAGAGCAATTTCCTGATAAGCAACTTGTTGTGTGTCTTGAACTGCATACTTTCAGCAGCCTTAACCTGGAATTTATCCCTCAATATAAACATTGTCTTGATAAAGCAGATAAAGCAATTGTGTTCTTCAACCCTGAAGAAGTTGCTCACAAAAATCTACCCGAGATCCTACCTGATCAGATATTGAAAGCCTTTGGAAATAAAGATTTAAGGATAATCTATGACAGGGATAAGATTGAAAGCGAGCTAATGAAAGAAAAACAGGATAACCAGGTACTTTTGATCATGACCTCCGGTAATTTCTCAGGACTGGATATGACAAAATTTGCAGAAAAGTTTCTTTCGGTGATTTAATTTCACAACACGCTGTTATTAAGCATACTCAAATTAAATATCCTCTCATTTTAATTACCTTCGCATCAGTTTATCTTTTACTATGTAATAAGAAAATATTAATAAATAAATATGTTTTTAATATTCAATTGATTATAGTTGATCGGTCACAAATTGATGATTGTTTTACTAATTCTTGTCAATAGAATGACAATCATATTTCAACTGTATTACAACCGTTTAACCAAATTCACAAGCCATGAATAAAAATATTTTATTTGTAATTCTTATGATTATCTTAACTTATTGCAGCGTCCCAGAAAAAAAAGTTGTAACAATGAAAAAAGGAATATCAGATTTAAAAATCCAGGAGACCGTTGACTCTCTTGTAAAAAAATATGGTGACCAGTCAAAACCCTTAGCTCTTAAAGGGGTAAAGCATGCAGGATCACTCTGGAGGGACTCAGATGGGTCTGAGGATTACTTTTACAGTTTTTGCATAAATTATTTTGTTGGTGATAGTGCAGAAAAGACAATTGTTTTCAAAAAATCAAATAAATATCTCGAGTCACTTTTTGGTCATTTTAATAAACTGTCCCTGGACCTCAGGGAAAATCTTGATCTGGATAACGGACCAATCAATGAAATAGATAAGATGTTCGGAGCATATAGCCCTGGAGCTCATTTCAGTGATGATTTTTTTGCTAATAAAATTGCATTTGTCATTGCACTGAATTTCCCGTACTATCCACTTGAAGAAAAAAATGAACTTGGGGTGAACTGGAATGAAAAAGAATGGGCTTATGCGCGCCTCGGGGACATATTTATTAATCGAATCCCCGCTGAATTACAACAAAAAGCAGCTGAGGTTTCTACCAATTCCGATATATATATTTCAGAATACAATATTTATATGGGGAAACTTCTTTCAGAAAAAGGGAAAAGTTTGTTTCCTGAGGATATGGTTTTACTTTCTCATTGGAACCTGCGTGATGAATTAAAATCTGATTATTCAAACAAGGAAAACAGTACAGAAAAGCAAAAAATAATTTATGAAGTGATGAAACGCATCATTTTCCAGGAGATCCCGGAAAAAGTCATCAATAGTAAAGAATATACCTGGAATCCTTTTACAAATAAGGCCGGTAGAGAAGCGTTTGGAGAAAACGGTGGTAGAATTGGGTGACTTCGAGAGGTCACCGTTAACATAATCGATGAGGGGGTGAAGTATTCGTCTTGGC
>CAZKMG010000514.1:0-2598 GCA_964553465.1 uncultured Bacteroidaceae bacterium | reverse complement strand
CAAAAATATATACCTATTCAGATTTACCGGTGGCTTTTGCTCAACACCCGGGATATGGTACTCTGGAACTTAGTCCCCGTTCATTTGATCTACTTGCAATAATTGGATATCTGGAAGGAAACAATTTGATCGAAACTGGTGGTGTGAATTACGGACAAATGTACATTAGTACAGATGCATTGTCCGACAAAGTTAAATGGCATACGCGCACTAATCCAAAAGACCCTGCCACCGAACCATATTTTCCGATTAACCAGTCTGACCTTAAATTCACCCCGGATCCCCAAGGTTTGGTCGTCCATGTGTGTACAAAAACTCCTAATTTCGCAACTTATCGTTTTCGTATAAATGAAAATAAATGGATAAATGGTGAACCAGGTATCTGGAAATTAAAGAAAGGGAAAAATATACTGGAAGTTAAGACGGTAAACACATTCGGAGTTGAAGGTGAACCAAGTAGGGTAGTGTTGAATGTGTCATAAAAAATGATTAAATGAATTAATGTTTAATCATCACTGAATAAAAGCAGGGTGACCTTAAGTTCCTCAGTAAAAATGATATAACTATTAATAGTTAATTGTGCCCGGAATATCTGATAAATTATTGCTAAATATTTATTTATATATAAAGTCTTAATTAACTTATTATCTATATAAACAATAATAAAATTTTTATAAATCATGAAATCATATTTTACATTAGCTTCGCTCTCAGATAAAAAAAAAGAAAAAAAGGCTTATAAAGCCTTCATGCACTTTATCATCTCTGTTTTTTTATTGTCCATAATCATTATAAGTATCAGGTGCAGTAATAATAATCCTATGCCAGGTTTTAAGATGTCTGATATTGATACTATCCCACCGAATAATCCCTGGGTAAAAATTGCTGCTGATCTTGACAAAGATGGACTTCCAGATATTATTATCGGTGGGCAGAAAGGTCCTCTGGTTTGGTACAAATCACCTCAGTGGACAAAATTTAAAATCGCAGAAGACGGTTACAATACGGTAGATGGCGAAGCTTGTGATCTTGATAAAGATGGAGATTTTGATCTGGTTTTGGGAGGATTAGTCTGGTTTGAAAACCCGGGTGACCTGATAAGTAATCCTGAACAAATCTGGAGGATGCACAGGATTGCAGACCACCTTACGCATGACATAGAGATAGCAGATATTAATATGGATGGTTTGTCAGATGTTATATCCCGCAATCAATCAGCATTTAGCAATCCATCTGGAAATACAATCCATATCTGGTATCAGACCACTGATACTATTTGGACAGAAGAAATAATCAATTGCCCTCATGGTGAAGGAATTAAAGTGGTAGATCTGGATAAAGACAATGATGCTGATATTATTACTGGAGGGATCTGGTATGAAAACCAGGTTAAGGAAAACCATGTTATATGGAAAGAACATCAATTTGCAGAATGGCATCCTAATGCATCTGTAGATGTTGGGGATATAAATGAAGATGGACGGAATGATATAGTTCTTACTCCTGCTGAACTTGCAAAACAGTATTATAAAATATCGTGGTTTGAAGCTCCAACTGATATTCAAAATATGGAATGGACCGAGCATCTCTTAGCTGATTCCGTTGAGTGTGTCATTCATTCCCTGAGAATTGCCGATTTCGATTTAAATGGACTGCCAGATATTCTCTATGCTGAGATGCATCAGGGAACAGATCCTGATGAAGTTGTCATCCTTTACAATGAGAAGCAAGGAAAAAAATGGAAAAAACAGATACTTTCTGATAAAGGTTCACATTGTTTGCAGGTTTTAGATTTTGACAATGACGGTGATATTGATTTCTTTGGTGCTAACTGGAGCGGAAATTATCAACCCTTACAACTTTGGGAAAATACTTTGAAAGTTATTAAATAGAGTCTTTCTAAATTGAGTAACACAATTGACAAACTCTTTCTTGAATGTTGGTCGATGAGTTAGGATCAATTATTCATTAATGAAAAGGAAGTTCTCAGAATGAAGAAAATTACATTGTCAGGAATTACGCTTTTGGTTTTCTTATTTCATCCAATTGAAGCTCAACCAGTACCTGGTGATTATTTTCGAGAATATATCTGGACCACTCCGTTTAAGGAGGGCAATAGTAGCTTTCTGCGCGTTGGAGGGAGGTTTGACTATCGCATTCAACCTGAAAATTACCCTGATCTCAACTTAAAAGGAGAAAAAATCCCACTGAATTTTGATGTTTTAGTTAAAGATGCAATAAAATCTGAAGTAACGATTGAAAAGGTTCTTTGCCATGATGGAACAAAAAAACTCCGAATTTCATTCAATGGATCCCAAGCCTTAGTTTTCCCCGAATCACATTACATACCTGAGCCACAGGAAATGTACATGCATCATTTCTATCCAACAGTAGAAATCCCTTTGAATTTCTTAAAATCAGGCTATAATAATTTTTTCTCCCTTGAGGTGGATACTATTCATCCCTGGAATTGGCCTCAGAATTTAATTTATGGAGTAATTGTAAGAAACTATTTTCCTCCTCCGATAAGTATTATTAAAAATACTATCAATAGCTATTGGAGTACTGTTTAACTTCCTGATATTTACACTCATATAT
>CAZKMG010000513.1:0-2600 GCA_964553465.1 uncultured Bacteroidaceae bacterium | reverse complement strand
CCTTGATAATTGGATTTTTAAAAAAACTTCCTGCATTCCCATATGTTTTTGGATCTGGTAGTTTACTCTCCCTAATTTCAATAATTGTTTGTCGCAAAGTATTCAGATTCTGTTGAGCTTTTTTCTCAAATATCTGCTTAACTTGTTGATAACTAATATCCATAATAGGATTCCTGTCAAGCTGAAATGTTACGGATGTGATAATAAATTTATCTTTTAATTCCTTTTTAAAAATGCTGCTACGATATTCAAATTTGCACTCACTTTTCAGGAAGGTTTTAAATGCTTTCTCTGCAATGAAAATTCCTTCCACACTGAAAATTTTATCTTTAACTTCTGCTCCATATGCCCCAATATTTTGCATTGGACAAGCGCCTACTGAACCGGGAATCAAAGAAAGGTTTTCCAGGCCTCCCCATCCCCTTTCCAGTGTATATCTTACAAAATCATCCCAGTTTTCACCTGCATTGACTTTGATCTTAACATGATGTTCCTCCTCTTCAATTACCTTAATACCTTTCATTGCAGGATGAATAATAATACCATCGTAATCTTGGGTAAAAAGAATATTACTTCCTTCTCCTAGAATAAGGTATGGTTTTTCAGAAAGGTTACTTTGTCTGATGAATATTGACAGTTCTTCTTCGGTATTAGCCTCAAAGAATTGTCTTGCTTTAACGTTCAGGCCAAAAGTATTATGTTTTCCGAGGGCGTAATTTTTCTGGATCACAAATTGATTATTATATGAACAAATATAAACATTGCTATAATAGCTTAAAAAATTGCATCGTTTATTTGTTACTTTTGATAAATTTTCAAAGATTGAAACAAATATATTTTTCGGTTACAAACGATCTCACTGGTGATCAGCGAGTTCATCGGATTATAAGTTCACTTTTAAAACCCGGTATTCACATTCATTTGATAGGAAGAAGATTTCGTAACAGCCTGAATATAAGTGAAGGTACCTATAAAACATATCGATTCAATATGGTCTTTAATAAGGGATTTCTATTTTATGCCTTTTATAATATAAGGCTTTTTATTTATCTTCTTACTAGAAAAAAAATTGATATCCTTGTAGCAAATGATCTCGATACTTTGGCGCCAAATTACCTGGTATCATGCATTAGAAAAACTCATCTTGTATATGACAGCCATGAATACTTTACAGAATCTCCGGAACTATTAAATCGAGAATTTGTTAAAAACTTTTGGTTATGGCTTGAGAAGAAAATGGTACCTGACCTTGAATATGCATATACAGTTAGTCATTCTATCGCCACTGAATATCAGGAGAAGTATGGAACAGAATTTAAAGTTATCAGGAATTTTCCAAATAAAATTAAAAAAATTCAATTTATATCTCTACCTTTTATTCCCGGTGGCAAAAAAGTTTTAATTTACCAGGGATCACTTAATATTGGAAGAGGGCTGGAACTTATCATCGAAGCATTCAAAGATATACAGGATGTTTTATTTCTAATTGTCGGAGATGGACCAAATAGAAAAAAACTTGAACAATGTGTGATAAATACTAATCTTTCAGATAAGGTATATTTTATTGGTAAAGTGCCAGTTGATAAGTTGGATTCCATTACTGTTCAGGCAGATGGAGGGATATCTTTCGAAGAAGATATGTGTTTAAACTACAGGTATTCATTACCTAATAAACTTTTCGATTATATACATGCGCAAGTCCCTGTATTAGTATCAGCTCTCCCGGAAATGGCCAGGATTGTACAATCTTATAAAATCGGAATCATTGCTTATGAGAGGGATATCGAACATATAAGAGAATATATTAAGGAATTGTTGTTTAATATAAAAAAAAGGGAGGTTTGGAAAAAAAATCTTGTAAAAGCCGCACAGGAGCTTTCTTGGGAGAAAGAAGAAGCAAAAGTACAGGAAATTTTTTCAGCTTTGATTTGATCATTTTTTTAATGATATTGTTTTATTATTGAATTATAATAATTAATTAAGAAATATGAACTTTATTTTAAGAAACTTCATACGCGCATGCTTAATCCTTGTTTTATGCTATATCTCACTGGGTTTGTTAGGTCAGGGTATAGAATTTACTATTCTAAATTCATCTGCTGATTGGGAGAATGTGCTGAGAACAGCCGAAAAAGAAGGTAAAAAAGTATTTTTGGATATTTATGCCAAATGGTGTGGACCCTGTAAAATGATGGATGCAAATGTTTACACAGATTCATCGGTGTCAACATATTTTAATACGTATTTTATTAATACGAAAATTGATGGAGAAACCGAATTTGGCCTTATTTTAGCCCGCAAATATAATCTTGGTGCTTACCCCACCATGTTTTTTATAAGCGCAAAAGAGGAACAGATTTTTACTATTGTTGGATATAGGGAACCATCTGCACTTACAGCTATTGGCAAACAAGTTGTAGAAAAAGGAGAACGATACAGGGAGCTGTCTGCAAAGTACGATGCTGGTCAGATTAATCCAGTTGAAAGTAAAGAATATCTCGATCTACTGCTTAGTTTTGGGCAAAAGGACCGTTTCCAGAAAGCGGTGGCTGAAACCTTGAACAACCTCACCGAAACAGACGTTTTAGATCCTGTTAATA
>CAZKMG010000512.1:0-2609 GCA_964553465.1 uncultured Bacteroidaceae bacterium | reverse complement strand
TCATGTCTTTTAAAAAAATCATTTTGTAATTTTTGTGATGGCAATTTTCTGCCTCAAGATAAGTGCGCAACCTATTTGTCTCCATCCTACCAATCCTCACTATTTCATGTTCAATGGGCAGCCTGCTGTCCTTATTACTTCTGCTGAGCATTATGGCGCGGTAGTAAACGGGGACTTTGACTATATAACATACTTTGATGCACTTCAATCCTATGGGCTCAATTATACCCGTATTTACCCGGGGGCTTTGTTTGAACCTGTAGATAAGTTCATCCCTGGAAATACTCTGGGGGTCAATCCTGCCAGCCTTGTTCTGCCGTGGGCCCGAAGTAAAACCCCGGGATATGGTTTGGGCGGAAACCTGTTTGATCTTGATCAATGGAACACTGCATATTTTACCCGCTTAAAAGACTTCATTGAAAAAGCTGCTGCCCGGGGAATTGTTGTTGAAATCTGTTTCTTTAATTGTCAATATAAAGATACATGGCCAATTTCAGCTTTATATTATAAAAACAATATCCAGAGAGATGGAAACTGCGATTTTAACGATGCCCAAACCCTCAAACATCCTGACCTGGCGAAAAGAGAAAGTGATTATGTAAGTAAAATTGTCAGTGAAGTCAATCCCTACGATAATGTTATTCTCGAAATTTGTGACGAACCAATACTTTTTGACACTCCGGATTCACTGGCGGGATTATGGATCAGGCACATGGTTAACGTAATAAAGGATACCGAGAGATCATTGCCTAAGAAACATCTTATTGCCCAACAATTACAAGGAAAAATGGGTGGTCCCTGTGATTTCTCCAATGATCCGGATGTCCAGATTATCGTAACGCAATATGCCTGGGCTGCCGGTGACCAGATGGGTGGAATGAAAGGTCTTGATTATGAATACGGACATAATAAGGTTATCGAATTTAATGAAACAGATTATTACCCGGCATGGTATGGGAATGGGAATGACAAAGTGGCCGCTTCCCGCGTTGAAGCATGGGAATTCATTGTTGGAGGAGGCGCAGGTTTTAACCAGTTGAACGGACTTTATACCGTAAAGAACCCTGGCGGAAAAACTGAAGATAATGACCGGATATGCAGATCATTGAAGAGTTTAAAAGAGTTCTTCAATAGCTTTGATTTTATTAAAATGTACCCGGACAAAAATTTTGTAATCCACGGAATACCTGAGGGGACTTTCTACCGCGGAATGAGTGAACCCGGAAAACAGTATTCCCTTTATATTCATCATGGACAGAGAAAAAAAGATTCTTTTTATTTCGTATCCCCTGGGATTTACAGCGAAAATCTGATCCTTTCTATCCCTGCCGGTACATACCGGACAGACTGGATCAATCCTGCAGATGGCAAAGTAATCCAATCAGGAACAATAACTATCAAGGAAGGGAATCAAATACTGACTACACCAGAATATTCCGTTGATATTGCATTGCGAATTATACGGATCTGACTTTTCCTTTATGCATGGAAATTGAGACAACGATAAATGGTAACAAAATGCTTGTAGAAAAATTGAGAAACAGGTACTCCTTGAATTACTATGTGCATTAATTGGAAAACCAAAATTATGATCCAAAGGGTATTGCTTTTAATATCAATTATTCACACCTTTGTTAATCAACCTCTTTAATTACTTTTTCCGGATTTTCTTGAATCACGAATTTTAAATACAACTTATTAAAGGAGATACCTATGAAAAAAAGAATTGTAATTTCAACTACGCAGGTATTTTTTATTATCTGCCTTATTGCTTTTTTGTGTCCGGTTGATGTATATTCACAACAAATGCCTGAGCAGTACCGGGAAAGCTTTTCAAAATCATTTCAGTTCCGTAAAGATCAGCATTTGGAAATAAAGGCATATGTTGACCAATTGCTTGAGGAAGATATAAAATCATCACTCACGGCTTTTAAGCCAGATTACTTCAGTATTGAAGATTATAAAAACTCCCTCTATCCATATAGGAAACAGGTCGGTGACTATTTTGGTTATCCGCCTCCAAAAGCAAAAGATGGAAAAATCTCAAAATTTATAAAGATCGGGGAGGACAAATATTGCACAATCTATCGCGTTTGGGTTGAAGTTATTGAGGGTGTCAATGCATACGGAATCTATATGGTACCGAAAAACCTGAAGGGCAAAGCCCCGCTCCTGATTGCCCAGCATGGGGGAGGAGGAAATCCGGAAGCCATTTGCGATCTGGATACACGTATTAATTACCACTCCTTTGGCCCGGAAGCAGTTAAGAGAGGGTACATTGTTTGGGCTCCCGCACTAGCGATGAGTTGCGGGTATTGTAATGACCCTGAAATACCACGCGAAGCAAGCAGGGATATTCTTGACCGAAAACTGAAATTTGCGGGAACAAGTATTATTGGAGTTGAAATTCAGAAAATTATTGAAAGCACAAAAGCCCTTATGAAGGAACGTGCTGAAATTGATACGGATCGTGTAGGCATGACTGGACTTTCGTGGGGTGGATTCTTTACCATGTATGTTACTGCAGTATGTCCATTTATTAAAGTTGCGGTTCCTTCCGGAAATCTGCGTGATTTTGAGGTCACATTAAGAAAAGCCATCGCAGATGA
>CAZKMG010000511.1:0-2611 GCA_964553465.1 uncultured Bacteroidaceae bacterium | reverse complement strand
ATAATACCTATAAGTAACAGAAAGAAACCGCCAAGTACAATCCAGTCAAGTGTTGCCATAAAAACTGATATTATAAATTGATTTTATTCATGATGTAAAATTATACTTATTATGAAATAATCATAAGAACATAAAAAAAATAATTTTAGTGAAGAACTTTTTTTTTTAAAATAGATAGTATCCGTTTTGATATCCTATCTTTCCGATTATCTTTAGGTTTCAATTAAAATTTTATGAATAAATTCGGGATTGCCCTTGCTTGTTTTTGGATTCTTCTTTTCTCATGCAAGAATTATAAAAATACCGGAGACTCCATTATTACTGCCACTCTCAAAGGCCCCTCCGCAATGGCTATGATAAAAATGATGGATGAAAGACCTCTTCTCCAAAAAAAATACAATACTATATTTATTATTCGAAATGAACCAAACCAGGTCAGGACAATGCTTCTGGAGGGGAATATTGATTTTGCAATGGTCCCCAGTACCATGGCTGCGCTTATCTATAATAAGGAGAAATCTTATATTCTTTCAGCCATTCCTGTCCTGGGAGACCTTTACCTTTTTGGAACCGACACATCTATTCATTTATGGAAAGATCTGAAGGGTAAAAAGATTAATCTGATAGCAAAAGGCATGTCACCCGACATAGTTTTCCGCTTTCTGGCACAAAAGAACGGCATCGATCCCGACAAAGACATCCGGCTGGATTATTCATTTCCAACTCATATTGAATTAGCCAATGCAATTGCTGCCGAAGTATCTGATCTTGGGGTCATAGCTGAACCTTTTGTTACCCTGGTAATGGGAAAAAATTCACTGGTTTTTCCCCTGATCGATCTTAATCTTGAGTGGATAAAAATTTTTGGCGACAGTGTACCTTTTGCACAAACCGCACTCGTTGTAAAACGTGAGTTAGCTGAAAAAAATCCCGCTCTCGTGGATGAATACCTTTCATCCCTCAGGGAATCAATAGAGTGGGTAAATCAAAATCCAGCAAAAGCCTCAAAACTTATTGTAAAATATAATATTTTACCGGATACAATGACATCTATACAATCCATTCCACGATGCAATTTGCATTATTCACAGGCCTTTAAAGAAATGAAAGGGATACAGGAATATTTAAAAGTCTTTTATATCTTTAATCCCCATATCATTGGGGACTCATTGCCTGATGCGAAATTTTATTACAAAGAACAGACTGATTAGTATTACCGGTATTTTGCTGCTTTTTCTGGTTTGGAAGGTCATATCCATCCTTGCCGGTTCTGAACAGATATTTCCCTCCCCTGAAAAAACGTTGATTGCAGTAATCAGATTCTTTGAAAAAGACGATATTTGTATCTCAATATTATATACAATATCCAGAGGATTATCAGGATTTGTAATCTCTTTTTTATTGGCTTTTTTTATTGGAATCCCTTCAGGTCTTAACAGATCCGTTTACCTGCTCGTGCATCCTTTCCTGGTTGTGGTTCGGTCTACTCCGGTCATTTCTCTCATCCTGCTTTCTATTATCTGGCTTGGGAATGAACGTGTCCCTGTTTTGATTGCAATTCTTACCATGTTTCCGATTATGGCCACAAATATTATTGATGGAATCAGGAATGTTGACATAAGTCTGATAGAAATGGGCAGAATATATGGAATCAGTAAAAAAAGGATAGTGCAGGAAATTTCCATACCTTCAATTATTCCATTCCTCACCAGTGGGATTTCAAGTGCCATGGGGTTTGGCTGGCGTGCCATCATTATCGGGGAAGTTCTTGCTCAACCTCGTTTTGGAATTGGTACCCAGATGCAAAATTCTCAGATCTATCTGCAAGTCAGCGAGTTAATTGCATGGACATTCATTGCTATAATTATATCATATATTTTTGAATGGATTCTGAGAACCATTGAAAAAGGGATAATAAAATGGAAGTAAATAAAAATGTTTGAGCTTAAAAACATAAATAAATCCTACGGATCACAAATAATTTTCAGTGACTTTTCTATCAAATTCAAAAAAAACCTGATTAATTGTATACTCGGACCATCCGGTTGCGGCAAAACTACCTTGTTAAATATCATAGCTGGATTAGTAGTCCCTGATACCGGAGATATTTCAGGTATTGACCGCGAAAAAATTTCATATGTATTTCAGGAGCCAAGGTTACTCCCTTGGAAAACTGTAAGCAAGAATATTGAATTTACGTTATATGATAAAGTGCCACGGAATATGATGAATGAAATAATCGGGAAATATATCCATTTGGTTGAATTGGACGGATATGCAGATTATTACCCCGGGCAATTGAGCGGAGGCATGAAACAAAGAGTATCCCTTGCCAGGGCTTTTTCATTTCCCTCTGAAATAATTTTGATGGATGAACCTTTCAATAGTCTCGATTACAAACTGAAACAAAGTCTACTAACTTCCTTCCTTGACTTGTGGGAACAGGATAAACGAACTGTAATTTATGTTACCCACGATTTGGAAGAAGCCATTGAATTAGGGGAAGAAATATTTCTTTTGAGTAAGAATCCTGTGACAATTTTAAAAAAATTTAAAAAAGATCAGATCCTGGAAAACGGGAAAAATAAAAAGATGATCATCGATTTAATGG
>CAZKMG010000510.1:0-2621 GCA_964553465.1 uncultured Bacteroidaceae bacterium | reverse complement strand
ATAAGGTTCGATTATGAATCAAATGGATATAATTATGAGGCTGAAGAAGTAATGCATTGTTTAAGAGAAGGGCTTACGGAATCACCCAGGTTGAACCTGGAATTTAGCCTTAGTTTGATGAAACTTCTGGATGAGATCCGAAGAATCTGTGATATTTCTTATCCACTTTATGATTAGAGAAATTTATTAATTTCGGTAAATAAATAAAAAAAATCCGGTGAATAGAAAGCCGAGGTAAACAATAGGAGTAAAATTTATATCAAATTTGTGATTTTATTGCACTGTTTTTGGTCTGATCTGAAAACTATCAGGATTCCGACATAAGACGATTAGTAAATAAACCGGGAATTTTAATGATGTTAACAATTTGAAGTTTATGACAAAAAAAGAAAGCATTGAAATAATAAAAAGTAAGCAGGGGTTTATTTGTGATATGGATGGAGTTATTTATCATGGGAATAAGATCCTTCCAGGGGTGAGGAAATTTGTGGAATGGTTGAAAAAAGAGAACAAAAAATTTATTTTTCTGACAAATTCAAGCGAAAGAACTCCGGAAGAGTTGGAGGAAAAATTAAATCGAATGGGTATAGAAGTGGATAAAAGCCATTTCTATACATCGGCCCTGGCTACGGCATCTTTCCTTTCCGGTCAGAAGCCTCATGGCAGTGCATATATTATCGGAGAAGCAGGATTAATAAATGCCCTGTACAATGTTGGGTACACAATGAATAACGTGAACCCTGATTATGTTGTAATGGGTGAATCGAGGTCATACAGCTATGAACGTATCGAACATGCTGTCAATCTAGTATTAAAGGGCGCCAAACTGATCGGAACAAATCCTGATACTACCGGACCCGGAGAAACAGGAATTGTTCCTGCTACAAAGGCATTGATCTCTCCTATTGAATTAGCAACTGGTAAAAATGCATATTTTATAGGAAAACCAAATCCTTTAATGATGCGCATTGCTTTGAAGAAATTAGAAACCACAAAAGATGAAACAATAATTATAGGAGACAGGATGGATACCGATATCATTGCCGGCATAGAATCAGATATAGAGACTACCCTTGTTCTAAGTGGAATTTCAGATATGGTGACAATGGAATCTTTTGCTTATCGACCCAGTTTTGTTTTAAAAGGAATAATTGATCTGGTCGAATAATGATATACATATGATAAAAGCAGTACTATTTGATATGGATGGAGTCCTTGTCGACTCAGAGGATTTTATGTGCCAGGCAGGAATTCTTATGTTTCAGGAAAAAGGGCTTATTGTCACTAAAGAAGATTTCAAACCTTTTGTAGGGATGGGTGAAAACAGGTATCTCGGAGGTGTTGCTGAGGTTTATGGATTTCCATTTGATGAGGAAACAGACAAAGCAAGAGCCTATGAAATATATGAGGTGATGTCCAGGGGAAACCTTAAGCCCCTTCCTGGTGTTCATAATTTTATTGCTAAATGCAAAGTAAACGGACTTAAAATTGCAGTTGCCACAAGTGCTGATGAGGTGAAAATGAGAATAAACCTGAGGGAAATCGGAATCCCCCAGGAAATGTTTGATGCAACAGTTAATGGGCTTGAGATAGAACAAAAAAAACCCTCGCCAGATATTTATTTAAAAGCTGCTGAGCGATTAAATATTGATCCGAAGTTTTGCCTGGTCGTGGAGGATGCCATCAGCGGGGAACAAGCTGGGAATGCTGCAGGCTGTAAGGTTCTTGCCCTTACTACTAGTTTTCCACCCGAGGCATTTACATATGCTGAATGGAAAGCCAATAGTTTATTAACTGCTCCTGACGAATGCTTAACCTGGTAAAATAAAAGTTATGAAACTTCGAAAACTTGGTAATTCCGAGCTTTATGTAACCCCTGTAATTTTTGGTGCCTGGGCCATTGGCGGATGGTTGTGGGGAGGTGCTGATAAAAAAGATTCGATTAAAGCACTGAATGAATCTTTTGAGCTTGGGATAACATCAATAGATACCGCACCTGCATATGGTTTTGGTTTAAGCGAAGAACTTGTAGGCAAAGTCATTAAAGGGAAACGTGATAAGTTCCAGATTTTAACCAAGTGTGGATTAATCTGGAATCAGAAAGCAGGTCAGTTTTTTTTCTCCACCAGGGATAATGAAGGTCGTCCATTAGATATATACAAGTATTCTGGTAAAGAATCCATAATAAATGAATGTGAACAAAGTTTAAAAAGGTTGGGTACGGATTATATTGACCTTTTACAAATTCATTGGCCCGATAGAAGCACTAATGTTGGGGAAGCTATGGAGGCTTATGTGTTTTTGATGAAGCAAGGTAAAATCAGGGCAGCAGGGGTATCCAATTACGACTGTGAATTAATGGAAAAGGCTATTAAAACAGGACCTCTTTGTTCGAACCAGATCCCTTATAGCATGGTAAACAGAGGTATAGAAGAGGAGTTAATTCCTTTTTGTATTGAAAATCAGTTAGCAATACTGGCTTACAGTCCTCTTCAACGAGGCCTTCTAACAGGCAAATTTTCACCCAGACATATTTTTAAATTAGGGGATACAAGACCTGATACAACGTTCTATAAACCAGAAAATATAGCTGCAATAAACCGTCTGATTGATGAAATTCG
>CAZKMG010000509.1:338-2625 GCA_964553465.1 uncultured Bacteroidaceae bacterium | reverse complement strand
CCGTCTGAAGTTAAATTATCACTGATAGTTGGAGATGGAGTTGTAGCCCAGCAAACACCACGGGCTATAATAGAACCACCGCCATCATATGTAATATTTCCTCCCGATATTACTGTTGTCGATGAGGTAGGAATAACTGCTAAAGTAGTTAAAGTTGCTTTTTCTACTGGATTTGTCGTAAAAATAACTTCATTTCCATATGTTGTTCCGGCACTATTAGTTGCATAAGCTCTTACATGGTAAACAGTACCAGGTTGTAATCCTGTAATATTACTTGTAAAACTTCCTGTTCCTGTCCCGTTTGAAGTTAAATTATCACTGATAGTTGGAGATGGAGTTGTTGCCCAACAAATACCACGGGCAGTAATAGTTCCATCACCATCATCTGTAATGTTTCCTACCGAGACTGCTGTAGTGGGGGTGATTGAAGTAACTGCAGCAGTCGAGAGAGTGGCAATTATTACAGGGTTTGTTGTAAATGAATGCTCGTTGCCATAAGCAGTACCCACACTGCTAGTAGCATATGCCCTGACGTAATATAAGGTACCAGCCAATAAACCAGTCATACTGCTTGTAAAACTACCATTTGCTATACCATCAATTGTGTGTGACCCTGTAATTGAAGGGTTATGTGAAGTACTCCAGCATATTCCGCTTGTTCTTACTGCATATCCTCCATTTGAAGTAATATTTCCACCGGATGCTGCAGAGGTTCGTGTTATGTCGAAAGCTGCTGTAGTTGTTAATGATGGGACAATTGCCGAAGTTGTAAAAGTCAGATCATTTCCATATGCTATTCCTGCAGCATTTGTAGCATAAGCTCTTACATGGTAAACAGTAAAAGGTTGTAATCCTGTAAGATTACTTGTAAAACCTCCTGTTCCCGTCCCGTCTGAAGTTTTTGTGCTAAGTGCTATAGTTGGATTCGCAGAGGTACTCCAGCATACTCCGCGTGTTGTTACTGATGCGTCACCATCTTCTGTTACTGTACCTCCACTTGTTGCAGTGGTTGACGAAGTGGCTGTGGTAACAGTAGTAATAATAGATGGAACTCCTGTAAAAGTAAATGTAATTATTTTATTCGATGTAGGCATGTCAATAATTACTGTGTTGTAATCTCCTGAGTAACCTGTAAATCTCAATACATCCCCAAGAGAATAATCCATTTCAATTGCAACCGGAACTCCTTTAAAATCTATATTCACTTGCTTCTGATCGGCAGCCGGAGAATTGTTAATAACCTTTTCAATACTTACTATCCCAAATGATCTCCCATTACTGATCAATTTACCTGATAATTGATAACCTCGGCCCACGACAAGAATTACATAAATTCCTTTTTTTAATCCTGAAATTCTAAAATCCTGTCTGGCTTTTTCCAAATAGGTATGAACCAGAGCTATCGGTTTACCAGTTATATCATAAAAAGTAATTTTAGCCTCACCAGCTACTGGAGGGAAAAATTCCAGTGTTGAATAATAAACCATTGGATTCGGGTAAAACTTCAACATGGATTGATAGTCCCATAAGTGATGGATATTTCTTTTAAAGGTTAGACTTAGAATATCGCTACCGTTTAAAGTCAGACTGGTTCCTGCAGTAATATTTTCAACTTTGACAGTCGATACTGCTGTTGATACTCCTTTACCTTTAAAACTAATTATGTAATTATTGAGGTAATCTTGCGCATTTATCTGAAGAGTTATAAAAATTGATAATCCCAAAAATAACTTTTTCGAGTTCATGCAAAATATTATTTTTTTAGAATAAAAATTCAAACCTAAAAGATTTTAAAATTGGTAAATTAGAGACCAAAGTTCTAAATTAAATGTATTTTACATTGCTTATATTTTTATTTGACAAACTAGTACTATTTTTAGCTTAATAGTTGCTTTCTGGAGACATTGATTTTTGAACATTATTTTTATTTTTTTACACTACTGGTTTTTACAACCATTTGCACATTAACATCAGTTGCTTTTAATTAGTTGATGTTTGCTTATATTTGAAAGATTACGTACCCTCTCCTTATACCAAACAAGACAAGAGGCCATTTTCGACCTCTTTCTTTTTTTCGAACTTCTAACACATCACTAATTCTGAAGATGAGTTGTATAAATTCAGTGAAAGTACAGGTTACAATTTTTAACCGTTGGGGGTACTTTTTAGGCCTCTTAATTATATGATATTATTGTATTTTATAGGATACAAATAAGATATCATTAAACCTAAAATTGCAGCTAAACAAAAACAGTATACCGGATTTGAGCCTGCTCAGGTAGTATTT
>CAZKMG010000509.1:0-328 GCA_964553465.1 uncultured Bacteroidaceae bacterium | reverse complement strand
AAAGATCTTTACTGGGAGACTATTTTTAATCGATCTATTAGCTTATTATATAGAGTGATTCGAACATATTTTTTGGAGAAACAAAGGAGCCATTTCTCAGAATTGTATGATTTATCATTTAACATGAATAAACATGAATAATAAGGTAGATAATAACATGTTGATTCTGAATAAGGATGTTTTCGTTTGAAAATGGAAGATTATTTTTTAAATTGGTAATGGTTCAAAAAATCCATATTAATTCTTTCAGTAAATTGATATGGAGTATTTCGAACATATTTCTAAATATCCTAAAATTTAATTTGTGAGATATAATACTTAAAAAATT
>CAZKMG010000508.1:0-2630 GCA_964553465.1 uncultured Bacteroidaceae bacterium | reverse complement strand
CATCACGGCATCACGGCATCACGGCATCACGACATCACGACATCACGAATAAAGACGTAAAATTATTACTCCGTAGGAGTATAACATTGGTAACCAGGGGTAAAACCCCTGAGATATGCTATAAATCCTAACAGCCTCACTCAAATCAGTCTATAAGATTAATTAGCTTGTGTGAGGCTGAAGGCGAGGTCCCAGGAAGCAAAAAGTAAAATTGAGGTCTTGACCGAAATCCCGCTTCGCGGGAAGTAAAAAGTTTTATTGACCTATCTTAAGAACCTGAAATAGTCTTATAAAGATGGTCAGTTATAAAGCCTTAATATATCAAAGAACGATGGAAGAAGATTAAAATTCTTATTTTATGAATAACATTTTCTGTTCATAATTAAAACTTTCGGCTCTCATATGGCAAATATACAATCCTTCTGAAACCGGATTATTTCCATTATCTGTACCGTCCCAAATCGCCTCATACATTCCGGGTTGCTGTTGACGGTCCACTAATTTCTTTACTTCCTTACCCTGGAAATTATAAATTACTATATAAACTCTTGTATTTTTTGTAATCTCATATTCGATTTTTGTGGCAGAACTGAAAGGATTAGGATAAATATTCAATGTGCCTGGTGCCGAAAGATTAATACTTTCCTGGAAACTGAGAGCAGCACCTTTTATCCAAAGATTTATTTCTTTGTTAACCCCGGATTCATGGGTAATAGATGTTTGTGTACCAAGTGAATCAGTATAAAGTTGATATTCAACGCCATCTTTGAATAGTTTGACAAGAATATCTGAAAGATCCGGAGTACCTTCATCTTCAAGTGTTGTTGGATCATCAGTTGGCACCGGGATAAAGAAATAACCATCCTTTGTAATCCCTTCTCCAAGCAGTTGTTGGTCAGAAGAATTATAAATTTTTACCTGGAGATTATCGCGGGGAATATTACTCTGCTGATCTTTAATTTTCCCGGAATAGCATGCTGGAAGGTCATAATAATAGGGCCTTGTGTAATTCTTATTGTAAATAGTACTGTCACTTTTATAAGGAGGAGGAAAAATCCATGTTCCTGCTGCGCTGCCAATAAACAGTTCACCAGTGTGTGGGTTTACCTGGAGTCCATTGGCTCCCATCCTGGGAAGGTTATATGAAATATCCATCCATGTCTTCCCATCATCAATACTTCTCCATATATTTTCTATCCCAAAAGTGAACATGCTGACATACATAATATTCGGAAACCTTGGATCAAATGCAATCTTGCTCACAAAATTTCCAAATTCAGTACCTCCTGCAAGCTCGATTACTCCCAGCCCTTTCCAGCTGATTCCGTCAAATACAGCCATATCGCCCCTTGTTATGCCTGCCATATTTCCATTGCAAACGGCATATACCTTATTCGGATCTGTTGGATGGACATTAAAAATAGGTCTGGAATCAAGAGGGGTGAATGAATATCCCGGGTTTGCATAAATATTCCAATTCTGTCCGTGATCGGTTGAACGGTAAATTTTGTCACGGCTTGTATTTCTGTTAATTGCATATATAACATCGGGAAATTTATCACACATTCCGAATATCGAACCATTCATATTATCTAAAAAGGATAAAGCCTGGAACGTAAGACCGCCATCGGTGGAAATTTTATTACCTGCATAAATTATATCGGGATTGGAGGTATTGAATTTCACAAATAGGTGATATTCTGTATATGCTGTTGTTGTTCCGCTCGGGATTACAGTGGGAATGGCCCAGTTCACTCCCGCGTCGATTGTAGATGCTACTTTGGTATCAAAGTAATAACCGGCAGAAGTTATTATTTTCTTAGATCCTTGCACGGGTTCAATATCTCCATTATTCTGGTTTGTCCATGGAATAATCGGATTTGTGCCTTCCCGCCAGGAGCTAGGGACTCCGCGGTCTTCGAAATAATCGCTGCCGGTTTCTGTAAGCATCATTCCAACATCATTATTCATGGTTACAAAACGGTCAGGATTAAAACGGTCGAATACCATGGACTGATTTCCCCATCCCCAGGCAAATCCGGTAAAATAATCCGAACTTACATCGAACGTAACACCTGCGTCATCTGTTTTTCTGAACTGTGCAATTGAAAAAGCAACAGCATCTGTCGAGTCGTGCGGATTTGGAACAATACCTGTGAATTGTCCCCGAATAGTCTTTTTATATTCTCTCCCAAGGCCCGGCTGTATTTCAAATAGATCCGATTCAATCCAGGTATCTCCTCCATCCCTTGATACTTCAAGATTATAGCCAGACTTTGATTGAGGGACCATATATATCAGGTTGGGGAATCCTGGGTTCATGAATATATAATATACGAGATCGTTTCGGACTTCAGTGAAGTTTATTCCGGCATTTATTGACTTGTATACACCATCGTCTTTTACTGTGGCAAGAATGATATCCGTATTCTTTGGATTAATTTCTACAGACATGACCTCACCGGCAGGAAGATCGCCGAGTTTAGAAAAATTTTCCCCTTTGTTGGTACTATAAAATAATCCGTCTTCTGTACCCATATAGACTGTGCTTCCATCTGTCGGATGTGTTTTCAGGTCATAAATTTTTTCATACACTGAATGATCGAATAATTTAGACCATGTATCACCTC
>CAZKMG010000507.1:0-2636 GCA_964553465.1 uncultured Bacteroidaceae bacterium | reverse complement strand
CGTATGACTTCGATAACCTGATTTTTCAATTTCATAAAGTATTTCTGTTTTTCCAGAACCTGTCAATCCACCCAGAACACAAAAGTTAAACTTATTTGTAAAGAATTTTCTAATAAACCGCCGATATGATTTATATCCTCCTTCAAGAAGGAGACATTGTATGCCCACTTTTTCAAAAATCCATTCCATGGAGACACTTCTTAATCCTCCCCGCCAGCAATGTATCAAGAGTTTATTTTCTTTAGCCGAATGCATTCCTGCTTCTGCCAAAGTACGTGTTTTCTTACCTGCAATTTCAAGGCCAGTAAGTATTGCTTCCATCTGTCCTTTCCTTTTATAAAGAGTCCCAATAATTTCTCTTTCCTTATCATCAAAGAGAGGTATATTAAAAGCACCCGGAATATGAGCATGATTATATTCCGAAGGGGACCTGACATCAACGATTGGGATTTCTTTGGAAGACTTAAGAAATGATTCTATTGGAATATGCACAGGCATCAATTTTTCTTGTCAAGTTAAATTTAACCGTGAGGAAAAAGACGAACTGCCAAAACCAAAATTCTAAATTAGCCTTTCATCATTTTTATTAATCCTGGAAAGTATACACCATTATTTTTGCAGGAAATTTCCAAGTATTGAATTATCTTCCTTGCCTCTGTTTGCACCATATGGAGAGAGGGCAGAGATAAGTTTTCGGATTGGCATTGATTGTAGCCACAATTTACCGGTTCCACTTATTGTGGCAAGAAATATTCCTTCCCCTCCGAATATCATAGATTTAAGACTCCCTGTCGTTTCAATATCAAAATTCAGAGATGGTTCATAGGCCACAATACAACCTGTATCGATGCGAATATTGTCATTCACCAGATTCTTCTCAATTACAGTTCCTCCAGCATGAACAAAAGCATGTCCATCTCCTTCGAGGGATTGAAGTATAAATCCTTCACCACCAACCAAACCTGCACCAAAACGACGATTAAAGACCATCGCGATTCGTGTACCTTTTGCGGCACATAAGAAACCATCTTTTTGAACAATGATTTTTCCTCCCAAAGAATTCAGGTCCAATGGTACAATTGTACCAGGGTAAGGGGCTGCGAAGGCCACCCGTTTTTTTATAAATGCTTTATTTGTAAAATGTGTAATAAATAAAGACTCACCGGTTAGAAGACGTGATCCGGCAGACAAAAGTTTATCTAAAAAACTCTGGTTTGCATCTGAACCGTCACCCATTTTCACTTCAAATATGATTCCTGATTCCATATAAACCATTGAGCCAGCTTCTGCTATAACAATTTCATTTGGATCTAATTCAACTTCTACAAGCTGAATATCATCCCCAATAATTTTATAATCAATTTTGTGAGAATTCATATATTAAAGATCAGATTGATTCGGAAAACCATTTAATAAGTAACTCTTTAACAGATTCAACTTTAACTGGTTTAATAATATAATCATTCATACCTGCATCCAAAGCATCTTCTTTTTTTTGAGAGTCTTCTGAGGCAGTCATAGCAACAATGGGTATATTATTGCTTATTTGTTTCCGGATTTCACGGGTAGCTTCCAGTCCATCCTTTTCGGGCATTAGTATATCCATAAAGATAATATCATAATTTACTAATGATGCCATGTTTATAGCTTCCAATCCATTTTTTGCGATATCTATCTCGAATCCAAGGTGTTTAAAAATACTCTGAGTAACACGCTGATTAATGATATTATCTTCTGCCACAAGAATTTTAATGTTTGGTTTAATTTGTAAGATAATATTCCCGAGCCCTCCAGAATGCTTAATTCCCGGAAAGGTATCAGTGATAATATTATATAATTCATTAGACTCAAAGGGTTGAATCAGGTAATAATCGATCCCAAGATTTTGACACTTCAAATAATTTCCAGCTTGATCATTTGAGCTGACCATTACAATAGGAAATATATCAGTAATATGATTTTCTTTTAATTGCTGAGCAAGTTTAAATCCATCATGGTCAAGTTTATCCATTATGATAAGCATTTGATAAACTTCCTTTTTTTGTTCAATGCTAAAAATTACACTATCTAATGAAGAATCATCATAAATTTTGTGGCTAAAGTTTATGCCAAGCTTATCAAGGAAATGGTGCACTGTATCATGTTCATCTTTTACTTTATTTAAAATAAGAATGGATACCTGCTGAAATTGAGAGATTGATGAAAAATTAAATTTTTTCTTAAGTTTTTCATTGGAATGCACTTCAATTGAAAAACAAAATTTTGCCCCAGGAAAATCGGGATCTTCAGATATTTCCGAAGGGCTTTCCGCCCAAATTTCTCCATTCATCATTTCTACGAGTTGTCTGGCGATGGTTGTTCCCAACCCTGTTCCTCCATATTCCCTTGATACTGAATCTTTTCCTTGTTCATATGTGGAAAAAATATTATTCAAATTTTCTTTGGAAATTCCAATACCAGTATCAGCAATTATGAAGAGAAGACTCAATGTAGCACCATATTTTTCCAAAAGAGAAACCTCGAGAATAATCTTACCCTTTTGAGTAAACTTAAGTGCATTACTCATAAGATTAGAGAGCACCTGCCTTAATCTGAAAGGATCCCCGATGATATTATCGGGCACATTTTCATCTATT
>CAZKMG010000506.1:0-2638 GCA_964553465.1 uncultured Bacteroidaceae bacterium | reverse complement strand
AACATTGATATTATTACTCTTGCAGGATTTGTTGCATAAAGCCCAGCTTTGTCGAAGAGAATAATTTTAAACCAGTGTAAAGGGTACATCCATATAGCTGAAATTGGTTTCCTGGCAATTGCTTCCTCAATATTAGCTTTAGCCTCAAATCTTTTAAATTCCACGTAAGAATTATCTTCATCACTGTATTGACCTGTAACACGAAAATTTTCTTTTAATGTTCTGAATTGTTCCGACTTAACCCGATTTCCTGATTCTTTTTGTCTAACAACTAACTGACGCACTTTATTAGCATTCCAATCAATATACATTCTTCCAATCAGTCTCAGTCCAACAAAACTGATTGCATCAATTTCTTCCTTGAATTCATAGGGTTTCAAATCAATAATATCTCGGATTATTGCATTTGATAGGTCAATAAATTCGCATTTTGAAACACGAAGATCCGTATAATGATCTAAGTGACAGGAGTTCAGGGAGAGGGTCTTAAACTTTGCATTATAAAAAGAAATACTCCCTTCCCCAAAAACAGTTCTTTCAAAATCAATATCAACATCAGAATAGTCTCCAAGTTCAAAGCTCAGCTTCCCTTTTCCAAACTCAGCCCTTTTAATATTGAATTTTCCATCTTTTAACTCGGAACCTTCAAAAGAGACATCGCCTTGCCCAAAAACAGCTCGATTAAAATTCACTTTACCAATCCCAAATTCAACTGTCCTGAAATCTACCATTCCATTTCCAAATTCAGTACGTTCAAAAGATTTATCCCCTATTCCAAATTTAGCATAGTGAAAAGAAACTACTCCAGAGCCAAATCGTGCGACTTTAAAAGATAGATCCCCATCGTTGAAATGAGTATTGATGAATGAAACTTCACCATTATTAAATTCTGTATTTGAAAAAAGCTTATCACCAGTTCCGAAGTTTGTGTATTGAAAATCTTTTTTACCTGCTCCAAAAATGGCATTTTTAAAATTTACAACTCCATTTCCTATATGAACATTTGCAAAATCAAAATTTCCATCTTTAAAGCGAACATTACTAAAATTTACTCCAATATCCTGAAAAACAGAATAATTGAAATTTAATCTGCCTTTAGCAATGAGAGCATATTCAAGATCGAAGGTCTGATTAATGATTTTTGCATATGAAAAATCTATTTGAAAAGGTGAATCAAAGAAAGAATTTATTGCAGAAAATCCATTAATTACCACATGTTCCTTAGGTTCTAATTCCCTCGATTGCCTATAATCACTCAATGAAAATTTGTTTATATAGCAATAATCAAGAATTATGGATTTACCCTCATCAATTTGTTTGTAAATATCATTAAGATCCTGATAACCGAGTAATTCGACTACAGGATGCGTTTGGGTTGGTACTTGAAAGGTTAGAATAGCGGTTTTCGGGAATCTTATCCCGTTTTCTGTAATAAATTTAAGATTTTTTATTTCTACTTGATAGGAGGAATATTCAGGAATCATTTTGGCACGAATTGAATATGTACAAATATATCAAATTCATAATAATTTATATTAATTCAAGGCCGTACGATGACAAATTTTAGCAAAATCACAACTCCTACAATTATCAAGTACAGTTGTCTGGTCAAAAGGAACTTGCTTATCAAAAATTTCTTCTAATGTTTCTTTTAATTTCAATAAAAATGAATTTTCTATCTCAAAAAAGTCAATGATATGATTATTAAGTCTAATTGCAGAATTAAAATCGTCCTCAAATATATTTCTTGTAATATATAGTTCTGGTGTAATTACTTCATTTAAATTGGCATTATGTGCATACATCCAGGTATATACCAGGGTTTGAAAAATTGCTTTGTTTCGTTGTGGAATCGTTCTATCGAAAAGTTCATCCAGCGATTTTATTTTAGTTTCCGCAAAACCTGTTTTATAATCAATAATTCTTATGCGTTTATCCTTTCTGTCAATCCTGTCAATTTTCCCTCCAATATTGATGATTAAATTTCCAGCGGTGGTATTTATATTAAAATTATTGAAATAAAATTCCTCAAGTGAAAGAATTTCAAACGGAGCCCATTTTTCATCAATCTGCAATATTTTTTCTACATATTTTTGAATCACATTATATATAATTATATTTTTCCCTTCCAATCGAACTTCTACAGATTCGTTAGAAGTTTTATAGAATTCTTTTCTGACAGCCGCATCAAGGGCTGATTTAATACTTTCATTAGTAAGTATTTCATTGATTTCATTACTTGTGATCACTGATCCAACCTTCAATTTATATAATCTGAACAGTGTATCGTGAAGGAGTATTCCGATATCCCTGGCTTCTATCTCTTCCAAAGCTTCATCAGGTTCTTTCAAATCGACAATCTTACTAAAATAAAATTTAAGTCTGCAATCAAGATATAAACTCAGAGAGGAAGGAGACAGATATGAATTAGAAGCTGATGTATATTTATCTAATTTATTAATTATTTCAGCATTTTTAAAGATGGTAATTGGTTTTGGAATTCTTTCCAGGATATTAAATTTTATGCTCCTAAAGTTTACATCAAACTTATGATCATATAATAGTTGGTATAGAAACCGGCTCATTTCACCTGTGTTTACTCCTTCTTATTTACTGTTAAAGAAAAGACATTCTGTTT
>CAZKMG010000505.1:0-2643 GCA_964553465.1 uncultured Bacteroidaceae bacterium | reverse complement strand
TCACCGTTTTTCAGGAGGCTTGTTTTTGCAGTGTATAATACGGGCGTATCCGGCGACCAGAGATCGGCTTTATCAAGGCTGATCTCAACATTAAGCTTTGTGTTTTCATTAGGTTTGCAAAGCACTTTCACGCTTTTCTCCGCTTTGCCCTTTTCTCGGGCAATTGCGATATTCAGGTCCATCTCTGTTTCTTCACCGCTTTCGTTGGCTACGGTTACACTGCAGGTTATCTTTGCCCCTTCAGCCTGTGGTTCTGTAACGATAGTAAGGTCTTTGATATATGTATGTTGAGTTCCAACAAGCTTAACGGGTTGAAGGATACCTCCATACTGGATCCATTCGATCTGCTTCCCGGCAGGCAGCCACTCGATACGGGGTTTGTTATCCACTCTTATCACCAAGGAGTTCTCTTTTCCAGGTTCGAGAAAATCAGTGATATCGAAGCTGAAGGGCAGATAACCTCCAATGTTTTCACCGATAAACTTTCCGTTGATCCATACTTTGCTGTAAAACATTACCCGGTTAAAAATAATTTCTGTCCGGTTGCCGGGAGTAAAGTCCTCCGGTTTAATGATGGTTGAGTACCAGCCCAGTCCTTCGTAGCCCCAGAGGGCAGTTTCATAAGTGTCCCATGCCTGGGGAACATTTACCTGTGCCCATGCATTCCGGTCGAAATCTTCCGAATACCACTGTTCATCCTCGCCTATGTTTCTAATATCGATTTGGAAATGCCAGTTGTTGGAGAGAGTGATTGTTTTCCTGACGGATTTGTCCTGGCCCGGGGCGGACTGAGTGGTTTCTTTACCGGACTTACAACCGGTTAGAATGGAAATAATTAAAATTGTAATTAAAGTATTAAGTAATTTCATATTTTAAGTTTTTAGTAGCAGTTGCAGTAGCAGTTGCAGTAGCAGTTGCAGTAGCAGTTGCAGTTGCAGTAGCAGTTGCAGTAGCAGTATTTATATTATTTACTTTTTTGGTATAAATTTTAATGGATTATCTGCCATGCTACCCAGCATTTTACCAACTTCTTCATACTTGACAATTAGTAAAGCATGCATATGTTGATCTATATATTTACAATCCTTAGCAAAATCAATCCAGACCATTGTTTCACTAGCCTCGCCATCCGAATCACTTATTTTATTTGTAAAATTTTTAGGATATCTAAGCTTGCGGTAAGCTTCGGCTAAATTTGTACATACTGATCTGGACGACCTTCTGATCTGATCGGTTAAAGAATAAGTTTCTTGCTTTGGAAATTTTTTAGATTTTTCAAAAATCTGCATTGCTAAATCATAGGCTAACTGATATACTTTCAGACTTTTAAATCCTTCATTCATATTGATTATATAATATTTCAAATTTATCCTCTACCGCTGCTCCTGCCTCCTGCCACTGCCACTACCTCCTGCCACTGCCACTGTTTCCTGCCGACTATTTCAAATAAAAAATATATTTACCGTACCATCTTAAGCGTTTGAACAGTGACGGGTCCCAGTAAGCCGGCTGGATTCAAAGAAACCTGGTCCCAGGTTAACCTGTCAACACGGGTGATATTTGTGCTTGTGTATTTCTCACCCGTAATAGCATCACCGATGATACGGTTGCACCAGGTATCGGCAACTTCTACGGTTAGAACATTCTCCCCATTTTTAATAAACCCGGTAACGTCAAACCTGAATGGTTTCGCCCAGGTAATCCCCAGGGATTGTCCGTTAAGCCATAATTCAGCCATCTCAGATATCTCGCCCAGGTCAATATAAACCTTTTGATCTTCTGTCAATGGAATATTCATATCATAGGAGAATGTTTTTTGATATTTACCCATCCCTGAATAATATTTTATGCCCGGATTTTTATGATCAGTCCAGGAGATTAGTTCGGGTAATATAGTTGAATCAGGAGCACCCCAGGCTTTGTCGAAATGGACTGTCCAGGGGCCTTCAATTGTCTGGACAACAAGTTCGTTCTCAACCTGTTTTGATCCTGAAGAGTCTATCAATTCAACAGGGCCTTCATCAAAGAAGAGAATCCCATTCTTAGTATATTCCATCAGGGGAGGATAGCTCCCTGAAGGAGTAACACTCATGTAATGTGCAGAAGGAATACCTTTCCTGAATACCACCAGGCTGGATCCATAAGGAGCCAGAGAGAGAGGGATTTTTATGTACATTCCGTCCTCGTTATAAACCGGAACCGGGATAATCTCTCCTGTCATGGGATCCCATATTTCCGGGACTTTCGATTGCTGGCGAAACTCACATTCCCTGGAGACCCATTTATCCGAGGTATTCCTAATGAAGTAAAAATCGATATCATTTTTTTGATAATGAATAAAATCCAGCAGGAAGGATTCCTTATCAATATAATCCAGGTCTGAGGGCAGCTCAAGAGCTGTAAGCATTTGTAATGGTGTTATTCCCGAATATATTTTACCTTTTTCCCCAGCCTTGAATATTGAAGGATCCGCAACATTTGTCCATAGTTGATTGATCATTTTTTGACCTTTTTCACCGGTGTTGGGCTGATTTACCAGGTCTTCAACATTTTTTGGTTTTTCACCCACAATAATGGCACCTTTTTTTGCGAGCTGATTAAGTTTTGTTAATACAGCTGGATTTATATCTTCTTCATTTTCCA
>CAZKMG010000504.1:0-2651 GCA_964553465.1 uncultured Bacteroidaceae bacterium | reverse complement strand
AATACGCAAACCGCCGTATTTAAATACCGTGATGGGAAAATCCTTGAGTTTGAAGTCCGGGGCAGGTACACAAATAATGAAGGTAGCCGCGGTCAGGAAGTCGGGAATCTTTTCTACGGTACAGAAGGATGGCTCGAAATTAGCGGATCTACATGGAAAGCTTTCCGCGGAAGGGAAAAAGAAGCATTTACAGGCTCAAAAGAAGGCGAAAGAAACAGAGATGGAAATCATTGGGCTAATTTTATTGATGCCGTACGCTCAGGTAAAAACGAGGATCTTCGTGGTGATATCAGGGAAGGTTTTTATTCAACAACACTTCCTCACCTGGCTAATATCTCTTATCGTCTCGGCCGACCTTTGAAGTTTATGGGTGAATACGAAAAATTTGCCGACGATCCTGAAGCAGATGCGATGCTTACAAGAGTATACCGCAAGCCTTATGTTGTCCCGAAAATGGTTTAAGAGGTTTAATGCTAAATATCGAATCCGGTAGCAGCTTTTAGATAGCTTATTCTCAAGTATCTTACAATAATCTAAAAACAAATCCGGATAAGAATGATCATAGCCTGTAAATTTACCCTGAGAAATTCAGCGATTACTGAATTATAATTTCACAGGATAAAAACCGGGACATTTAAAACATAATCCGATTGATAAACTACCTCGTTGCTTTGCTGCGAGGTAGTTCTTTAAACTTTTTTTAGTGAAAGAATTTCAGAGATTGGCCCTCATTGAATAAAAAAGGTTTTTTAAAATGATAAATAAATGTAGTAGCACGCGGTAAACCCGAATAAGTAGTCCCCTGAGAGCCACAGCTCATAATCATAATAATACTCCTAAAAAAAAGTATCCATTTTATTTATAATTACAATTTTTTATAATTACATTTTGTAATTTAGATGGGTATCCAGAAGTTAATATTTTCTTATTTTCACTGAGTATTTTATCGGAAACTTATGAAATGAATTAATCTATAACGACAACCTGATAAAACATAAAAAAAATGAGTACAAAGCTTATCCTTTTGTCAATTTTTGTGATTTGCATCGCTTTTGGATGCAGTCAGCGCAGTCAGGAACCTAATACTGCAACGCCACCCTTTGTTATTGACACACATACACATTATCGTGCTACTGATGAATGGGAAAAGTCCTTTCTTGAAGTATATACCAGGCATAACGCTATGGCTTGCCTTCTGATAGGCATGAAAGATCTGGACAGGGGCATTCAATTTGCAAAAGCCCATCCTGACCGGGTCATCCCTTATGCAGCAATTGATATTGATAGTCCGGATGTAATCGAAGATATCAAAAAAGTGCATGAAATGGGGTTTAAAGGTCTGGGTGAGTTGTTTGCAAAAAATCAGTGGAATTATGATGATCCGAAGTATGAACCTATCTGGACACTTGCTGAAGAACTTGGTATGCCGGTTGCACCTCATACCGGTATCCTCGCAAACGGGTTAATGGCAAGGATGCAACCTGCTTATCTTGCAACCATAGCTTCAAACCATCGTAAGTTGATCATCCATGCAGCTCACTTCGGAAATCCATGGTATGCCGAAGCTGCAGAAGCAACGCGAAGAAATGCTAATCTGTATTTCGATATGTCAGGGTCATCACTGATCAAAAAGGAAAATGATCCCAGCTTCTGGGAGCAATTTTTATGGTGGACACCGCATATTGGGAAAGCCCATATGCCCGCCGATGCCGTACCAGCTTTTGAGAAAATTCTTTTCGCCACCGATGAAGGTCCGGATGCATTCGAAGAAAACATCAGGCGGTTCAACAAAATGTTGGATGCATGTAATGTTTCAGAGGAAACTAGGGCTAAATCTTACGGTCTGACTATGGCCAAAATCCATGGCATCAATGTTGAGAATGCCAAGTGATAACTCTTTCATGTAAAGACACCTGGCTTTTAAACTATTATTGGCTCCTTGCGTGATTAAAAAGATAAATCATTGAATTTGAAACCTTTGAGTTTTCCCTTTGAGGGCTTTGTGGTAAAGGAATTAATCACAATCCGGTCTGCCGGCAGGCATGGGAACTCGGAATATTTCATAAAGATTGAAACTACAATTCTATTTTAGTCATGACAGCAAATGAGCATACTGGTGAATATTTCTTAAGAAATTCCTGCAAGATCAATTATTTGAAAACATTATAGACCTGGCGTCATGAAATCAAGGGAAAGAGTTCTTAGGTCTTTTAAAAGGATCAAGGGTATGCCTGACAGGATTCCGATTCAATTTGATCTGTGCAGACAATTGTATGACTATTTTGGAAGAAAATTAAACATCCCTGTAAATTATACCGAAAACTTATATGAAGATGTTACATATCGAATCAGCGCCAATGAACTGCGCACCACCATGGGTAGTGATGTGGTTATTACTGGAGCATCGGTTTCTGACACATTTAAAATCGTGAAAGATGCCGATGGAAGCTGGTTAAATGAGTACAATATGAGGATGAGACAAGGGGATATTTATGTAGATATTGTCGACCATCCTCTTAAATATGCAGAAAAAATTGCCGATGTAGTTGATTATCAATTTCCTGACCCTGATGCCCCGGGTCGTTTTGATGATGCGGAAGATCATGTAAGGAAATATCCATAATTTCATCCTTTACACCGGAGGCATCTGC
>CAZKMG010000503.1:0-2665 GCA_964553465.1 uncultured Bacteroidaceae bacterium | reverse complement strand
GCTTGATGAAGAACCACAATATGTTAATCCCAAACTTATTGAGTATGCCGGGAAAAAAATGATTTTAACTGTAATGGGAAAACATATATTTGCTGTTGATGCAAAAGATGGGAAAATCTTGTGGAAAATTGATTATGTCTCAGTTAATGCAGCAACCGGCAGGGTGAGGGGAAATCATGCCATAACTCCCATATTCAGAGATGGATACGTATTTATTTCCGAGGGATATAACTGGGTAGCTCTGAAACTTAAGCTTTCCGGAAATGGGAATTCAGCGGAGGTAGTCTGGGAGAACAGAAATTTTGATCCGCAACTGGGCGGAGTTGTCCTTCTTGGCAATAATTTATATGGAGCAAATCATACGTCTAAACCAGTTGACACCTGGGTTTGCCTTGACTGGAATACAGGTAAAACCTTGTGGACATCGAAGTGGTACAGCAAAGGATCTATCATTTCTGCAGATGGAATGCTTTACCTGTATGAGGAAAAGTCAGGCCATGTTGCCCTGGTAAAACCCGATTCTTCTAAACTCGACATCGTGAGTGAATTTCAGATCACCAAAGGAGAAGGCCCCTTCTGGGCTCATCCCGTAATAAGTAAAGGAAGGCTTTATATCAGGCATGGAGATGTACTTATGGTGTACTTGATTAAGTAATTTAAACCACCTGCTAAACATTGTGCCAGACTATATTATGTGTAAATCCGACGTGCTTATTAATATCCTCTGGCTTCGGGTGAAAATAATAAAATAGACTTTAAATTAAAATTGAAAAAGTCCAATATGTTTTGAAATCATGCTCTCCTGTTGAAAGTAGCTAGCTGGCTTATCATTCATTACGGGAGAATTAACATAGTTCAAAGGTATTGGAATTTGTTATGGATTATGCCGATATCATCCTCAAGAAAATTAGTAAATAAGCCATAATATCATGAATATATCAATATATTATCTGAATTTAGCAGGAATTTTTATCAGATACTCTAATTAAATAATAAATATTAAGAGAAAGCAAATGAACGAAAAAGTCAAAGAACTGGCAAAAATGATTGATCACTCTATCCTTCACCCGACTATGACAGATGAGGATTTAAAAAGAGAGTGTGAAGTGGCCAGAGAATATGATGTTGCATCAGTTTGTGTAAAACCTTATGCTGTTAAGCAGGCAAAAGAAATTCTGAAAGGTTCTGACATAAATGTTGGTTGTGTGATCGGTTTTCCACATGGTAATAGTTCTGTTGCCGTAAAAGTTTTCGAGGCTGAACTTGCATGTAATGAAGGGGCGACCGAAATTGATATGGTCATAAACATTGGTAAAGTCCTGAGTAAGGATTGGAATTATATCGAAAACGAAATCAAAGCTGTAACTAAAACTTGCCACGAGCATAAATCGATTGTCAAGGTAATTTTTGAAACTGATTTTGTGACTAAAAAAGAAGACAAGATAAAACTTTGTGAAATTTGCACCAAAGTAGGTGTTGATTTTGTAAAAACTTCTACAGGTTTTGGATTTGTGAAGCAACCCAATGGGGATTTCAACTACAAAGGAGCTACTGTTGAGGATATTGAGCTGATGAGAAAACATTGTGGCCCTGGCGTCCAGATTAAATCAGCAGGGGGTGTCCGCACCCTTAATGACTTATTGAAAGTGAAAAAAGCAGGGGCGACGCGTTCCGGGGCAACAGCCACAAGAGTTATGCTAAATGAAGCAATCCAAAGGTTTAGAGATGAATAATCATAATACTGGTATAATATTATAAGTTTCCTTAAAGGATAAAGTGGAAATACCTCTTTTTTCCTTGGAAGCTTTTTCCATTTATTCAATTACCTGTTAATAAAGCAAATATCCATGTTCTTTTCCAGTATTGAAACAAAAGCTTTACTCCGGAAAACAAGAGAAAGCTTAGCTACAATAAATAATAATCCTTTAAAACAGGCATTTATTGGCCTGGATGGTTACCTTGACAGGATTATCCGTCCTGTAAAAAAATATTCGGAAAACAAAGCTCAATTTTTCGAAACCATTGCGGATTTCTCTGCTTATTGCAGTAAAGCCGCGGGGAAAAGTGCACAGATTGAACTTTTTACCCAGGAATCAAAACTTGGCGGAAATGCTCCCATTTTTGCATTTGCATTGTCAAATCTTGATGTTCCTGTTACTTGCCTGGGAAACTTCGGAGCCAACCAGACTTCTGAGATATTCCTACCTTTAAATCAAGTATGTGAGACCATTTCACTAGGAAATCCTGCAGAAACTATTGCCCTGGAATTTAATGATGGTAAATTAATGCTCTCGGAGCTATCTGCCTTAAAAAATCTTACCTGGGATATTGTCAGGAATACTGCCGGGATTGAGAAGCTTACATCAGCGATAGAAAAAAGCACTCTCATAGCTTTGGTAGATTGGTGCAACCTGAACAATGCTACACAAATTTGGAAAGGGATATTGGATGAAATTGTTTCTGTATTGCCTAAAAAAGAAAGGATATTCTTTTTTGATCTTGCTGATCCCACCAAAAAGCCAGTAGATCAAATACAGGAAGTAGCACGGTGCATTACTGGTTTTAAACCTTTTGGCAAGGTTATTTTGGGGCTGAATGAAAACGAGACAATTAAACTTTTTCAGGCTTTGAGAAATGATGCATTTGACACACCTGTAACCTTAGA
>CAZKMG010000502.1:0-2691 GCA_964553465.1 uncultured Bacteroidaceae bacterium | reverse complement strand
GTAATAAATTAACTTTATACAATGTTGAGTTTTTAGTGTAATAAATAAAGGATTCTCCTTTATGGTTTGGAATTTATAAGTCGAATATCTGTTTCTCGATTAGCCTATATTTATCTTTTACGTCTTCACCGGAATAAAATGTAAGTAAATCTTTTTTAGAAAGGGTGCCATCAATTAGAAATCTTTTCAAATACTCCTGATTAAATTCCATTAAAAGTATTGATTTATCAAGTTGTTTCAGAATAGCTTTGTTATTTTCAATATTACTTTCTATCAGCGTTTTTATTGAAAGAATTTCATTTATGTCTTTAATGATTCTATTTACTATTAGTGCAAGTAAATCTTTATCAAGATCTACTTCTTTTGCATTAAGTAAAATATCTCTTGCTAATAAATACGCAATAGAAAGATTAGAATAATCTCCTTTTTGTGAATCAATAACTGCAATAAATCCAACTCCGTGGATATAACCAACATTCTCAAAGTTTTTTAAAATACTATTATCTATTAATGAAATATCAAACACTATCATACTAATTTTGGATTCTCTATTTGCCTGTGCTTCGAGTAATTGACTCCATGCAGTGTCATATTTTTTAATAAACAGATCTTTGGTATCAATATCACCAAGCTTTATGCTTTTATCAAATTTACATTCAATCGCAATTTTCATATCTGAATTGCCATTTACCTCACAAATTATATCACCTGTTTTATTCTTTGGGAGAGCTCCTGATATATTGCCAGTCAATATTGCCGTATCATTGATCTTTTTCTCTCGGAAAAAATTATTAAGAAACTCTGCAATTTCATCTTCAGCCATTGTTCCTTTAATGGTTGATTTGTAGAAGAGTTCCTTCTTCATTTCAAAAATCATTTTCAAACTTTCAAGTTCTGTCCCCAACTCATTTTGTGTCTTTGAAAGAAATGCAGAGATTCTGTCTTCCATTAATGCCAATACTCCAATATACAAAGCTTTAAAAAGCTTATCATCTCTTTCATTTACCGGAAGATTATTAAAATAATTGAAAACGATTTCGTTTTCAATTTCGAATTTGTCGATTTCTAAACGTTTAAGTTGTTGATTCAGTTTTATTTTTGGCATATCAATCTAGTATAGGTACCCCATTCTCAAGGTAGTGTTTATCAAAGTTAGTGTAAAATTTCAATACTCTATAATATCCTATGCTTCTCCCTCCAGTCCCCATATTTTTCCTTTATGAGCTTATCATCTTGAAACTTCACATAGAGATTGATTTCCCCTAGGACAGTATTTGCATGAATGATTTGAGTTTCCTGAATAAGATGATGTATTAAACTTTCAAAATATAAATAATAAGGCATCTTTATTCTTGCCACCGAAAAGGGTATACTGAAAGATTCACCGAGCCTCTGTGCCACAGGAAGCATTCCATAAAATGTAAAATAATCTACAAGCCTATTTATGTACAAGTCACTAAAGGGTGAAGCTAATAAGTCGTTAGATGATGTATTGCTGCGAGTAGGAGTTAGTTAATATGCTGTGCACATCGAAACCTTGGTGTGGATTAGCTATGCTTATTCAACCATCATAATCTCTACTTCGCTATAGCATCGTAGGACGAGAATAGAAAACAAATGCTCCGTATTAAAACTATTATCAGACCAGCCTCTTATTCCTGAAAGCGATACCGGAACCGGATTTCAAATATTTTTCAAAGAAAAATGCTTTGTATTTATTGGTAAAAAGATACAAATAATAGGTTTAAGGAAGAGTTTATCTTTGGTGTGAAATTATTTAATGGATTAAATTATACTGAAACATAAAAAAAAATGAATTTCATATGATAATTACTCAAACTCAATACTGAAATTCCTCTTGCCCGAGTCTCAAACTCCAAACTGCTATTTCTGTTGCTCAAAACTCAAACTCTAAACTCATTTTTCCAGGCCACGGATCAAAGCAAAAAGAATTTTCGACATTTCTTCCAGGGAAGAATAAAAATTTTCAAATAAAGACACATCAATATGCTTTATCTCTTTCAGGTAATCAAAAATTGCCAGGCATTCAAAAACCGATCCTCTGGCAATAATATAAAAATTGCGTTTATCGGGTCTGGTAAAGCGTCCTGAACCTTCTGCAATATTCAGCATTATGCTGAATGAAGCTCTTCTCAGCTGGTCGTATGTGACTTTATCCAGCTTATTATTCTTCAAGAAATCATTTATAACAATATTGAATTGCCTGGCCTTAATATAAACTTCAAGTTTTTCGAAATCGAACATTGGATTATGGATTAGTCTATCTCTTAATAGATTAATCTTTAAAAAATCAGCGTTTGAATAAGATAAAAATGAATTAAGGAGAAAATATTCGAGAAGTTAATATGAAGCTACTTCTGTTGCTCGAGTCTCAAACTCCAAACTTAATTAGTTTGAGTGTGGGACTAAAGCAAGAGGAAAAGTAGTGTGGGCGTGAGCGAGAGTGTGAGTGTGAGCGAGAGTGTGGGTGTGAGTTTTGAGCAAGAAGAACTAAAACAGAAATGTGGTCTTTGTTTTAAATCTTGCTCCAAACTCAAACTCCAAACTGAAATTCATAATGCTAATTAATCACACTCAATACTCAAACTCCAAACTGTTTTTGTGTTGCGTATCACTCTCAGACCCTGCCCCCTTAAATGGTTATATTGCTGGGTATTATCACAGGTCCCT
>CAZKMG010000501.1:691-2701 GCA_964553465.1 uncultured Bacteroidaceae bacterium | reverse complement strand
TTAATATTGAGCTTATTGATAAACACATTATCAGTAAATTTGAACTCCCTTATTCAGTTAAAAGAGAAATGCGTGAATGGTATTCTTCCCTTATTTCAGTATTGAAAACAAATAGGCTCATACATAAAGGGCATATTCCATTCATCCAAACACTTATTAAAGAACTTGAATCTTTACATAAAAAGTTGCTTCGGCATCCGGATGAGGAAAAATACCAGCTGGCATTTTCCAGGGCTGAACTGAGTATTGAATCCCTTCGCCTCCGTTCCAAGGACCCGCCATCCGGAGAAATAGAACTGTGCCTTAACGGTCTCTATGGCTTACTTATGCTCCGACTGATGAAAAAACCTGTTTCTTCTGAAACTGCTGATGCGTTTAAATTAATTAGTGAGTGGATAGCAATGCTATCGGTAAAATTCCATCAGTTGGAAAAAGAACATTAACCAGTTCACTTCCTCTTCCAGTACCTCTCAATAGCGCTGTGAAACAACATTGTCATTATATCTGTTGAGACGTTTGTATCAGAATTTATAAGAAAAGCCGACTCCAAAAACTTCTTTAACTTGTGTCCCTGGTCCGGGATTTTTATCTTTCCGAGGGACATTAATGTCATCATCATAAAGTACAAGAGTATTAAAAGTAGCCGTCATATAATCGTTAATCTTCATCGAAATCAATAACTCCCAGTTTACATCAATATTTTGAGGATTTTCAATGTAGTTTGAGAATAAATCTATCTTTGTGGTTAGATCCACATTTTTCATTATAGTTTTAATATAGGATGCTTTTAAATATCCCCCAATTTCAGACCTAATATTTTTACCCGACGTTAACCCGTAAGATGTTGCCAAAGAATCATCTATGACAACTGTCATTTTTCCGGTAACGGGTGAGAGCAATAAACTGAAACTCTCATTTGGTTTATAATTCATCCCAATTGACAACGTGATATATGCAGGCGAAAAAGCATTCGAAATCACAGTGGAATCATCAGGGTAATTATAACCAGCTGTAAACTGGGTCTTGAAACCTAATAATGCACTGTAATTCCATTTTTCAGAAAGTTTCTTTCCAAAAGAAGGTTTCCGCCCATACATGGATGAAAACTCAACACGGTCATCACTTTTTTTAGTAAGACTACCCTGGTTAATTATACCATATCCCAAATTAAGAGTGTTATCCCATGAGGTAATCTCCTTTTTATATTTTGCAAAAAGGTTCAGCATTGCTGCACCTGCAAATGCATTTTCACCACCGGCAGCCCACTGATATAAGTTTACCTGCGAAAATGTTAAGGTAGCAATGCCCCCCTTTTTCCAATATGAAGTGTCCGCAGGATCCTGCGCAAAAGCACTTATTCCAAATAAAACAATTAAAGTAGTTAATGTAAACTTTTTCATGTGTTTAAATTTTTATTTTTTATGGTCACATAGCCTGCCCCGCAAAAGCGGGGAAACTCGCTATGAATTTAAACATGCTTTTTTGTGAATTTAAGCATGTTAAATTCATGCTCGTTTCATATTATTTTCAATATTAATTACATTTTAAATTATATAAACCTTAATGCCACCATACCTTAATGAGTAATTGCTGACTTATTAAATTGATATATTAGACAATTAGATTTGATATCAAAACTGTATGAGCTTGATTTTATAATCTATTAAATATTTATAGCTAATAATTAATTGATAGATTTGTCAGGAATCATTATTCAAATAATAATATACAAATTAAGAAATTTTATAGGTACTATTTTATTATTTTTTAATAGTATTTGAATCTTTCAACATATTCATATCTAGTATTTTATATACTTGTCTCTAAACAATATCCCGAAGGGGAAAAAAAGTTTATATATAATATTTACTGTGCAATTAAAAAAGATAAATTATTGAATTTGTGACCTTTGTGTGCGTTGTGGTAAAAAATTAGCCACAATCCTTCAGGCAGACTGGTATGGGAACTCAAATTGTTGTACAAAGTTCATAAAGATATTTTTATGTAAAT
>CAZKMG010000501.1:0-681 GCA_964553465.1 uncultured Bacteroidaceae bacterium | reverse complement strand
TTTCATAATTTTATCCTTGCAAGCATTTTCATAGACGAATCAATATATTTTTTACATTCTAATCCCACAACGAGTTATCAATTAATATTTGCATCCTATTCTTTATTTACCAGATAAAATTTTTAAATAAACCTATCCTTCCACTCGTTCTCAGGTATGTAACAACTAACTCTCCTCCCAAACCACCGGTATCTTCCGGCAGAAATCCAGGAATAGACTAAATCACGGAAATACCGGGGAACCAGCATCAATACCCAGGAAATATTCCATGGAAATCCAAGCTTTTTTAAAATTCTTAATCCAGCCTCCGACTTTGTATAAATCGCTCCTTCATCGAGT
Source organism: uncultured Bacteroidaceae bacterium (assembly GCA_964553465.1). GTDB lineage: Bacteria > Bacteroidota > Bacteroidia > Bacteroidales > CAZKMG01. The sequence continues at coordinate 342 of CAZKMG010000501.1, read as the reverse complement.
AAAATAACAGTTCGTAAGTATTGCTCGTTCATTGAATATCTCTGTAATAGTGTTTTAGCTTTTTTTGATTGCATAGGTATAAATCTGAAATGTCTCTTTTTATCCTTTTTTAGGATCCAATGAACACTCCAGCTGCATAAATTGCAATAGCCATCAAAAAGAACTAATGAATGATTTTTTAAATCGTGCATAGATTATAAATAAATTTATCCTGATGACAAGTATGTATTATTGAGTATAAATAATTGTGTTATTGTTTTCATAAAAACGTGAATTGATCAATCATTTATAAACTTTAAAACACTGCACAAACTACTAAATAATGGTTGAATCTTTATTTTG
>CAZKMG010000500.1:0-2706 GCA_964553465.1 uncultured Bacteroidaceae bacterium | reverse complement strand
ATTTTATTATAAGTATGGAACTATCCCTTTCCATAATTCTGATATTTATGATTGTCGGAGCTCTTTTTGCCCTATATGCGAAAGATCTTCTTTCAGCAGTGATTGCCTGTGGTATTGTCGGTTATGGTCTTGTTATCTGTTTCCTCCTGCTTCGAGCACCGGATCTGGCAATTGTGCAAATTGTTGTTGAAACAATTACCCTGATCATTATGGTGGCCGTGGTTCTTGACAGTACGCGGTTGGAACTGGAAGTCAAAATGGATACTCAAAGTATTATTAATCATTTAATTAGCTTCATTATTATTGTAGGATTATTATATTTCTTTAATGCCGCCATTCAGAACCTTGATATGTTTGGAACACATCCACTTAGAATGGCAAGTGCTTATGTCGATGGAGCCGCTGCTAAAACAGGCAGCGCTAACCTGGTTACAGGAGTTATATTTGATTTTAGGGGATATGATACCCTTGGAGAAGCTGTGATTTTGTATACTGCTGCACTAGGTGTAATGACATTATTGCGAATACAAGGGAAAAAATAAAAGTATATGGAAGGAATGTCAATTATAGTAAAAAAAGTATGCCAATTATTATGTGGTATTATATTTCTTTTTGGAATATATATTATTGCTCATGGTCACCTGACACCGGGCGGAGGATTTGCTGGTGGTGCTATAATTGCAGGTTCCTTCATTCTTCTGATCCTTGCATTTGGCAGTGATTCAATTAATCTTAAAAAAGAAGTAATTGGTTCTTCAATTATTGAAAGTCTGGCCATTCTGGTGGTCTTACTCATTGCTATTTCTGGCTTATTTATCGGTTTTAAAGTGTTTTTCTCAAATTATTTGCCTAAAGGAGTAGTTGGTGAACTAATTAGTGCAGGTGTAATACCTCTCTATAACATATTTATCGGGATGGAGGTAGCAGCAGCTATTATTACAATATTTCTGGCATTAATAATTTATAAGGAGGAGAGTTTAATATGACAGTCTATTTGCTGTGCTTTATTTTGTTCCTTGTCGGACTATATGGGGTTTTCACAAGGAGAAACTTGATCAAAATAGTAATTTCCTTATCTATTATGGAATTTAGCATTTTTCTGATGCTCATTTTAGTTGGTTATATTGAGGGGGGTGTTGCTCCCATTGTTGCTCCCACAGAACCTTTTCAAACCTATGTTGATCCTTTGCCACAGGCCATGGTATTAACAGCTATTGTAATAGGTCTGGCAACAACTTCTATGCTCATGGCTATCGCCATTCGCCTTTACAGAAGGTATAAGACTTTTGATATCCGGGAAATTAAAAACCTGAGAGGTTAGATGAATAACTTACTTCCAATATTTGTTGCTATTCCACTCATTACTGCCTTCCTGGTAATGATATTTGGAAAGTTCATCAGGAATCTGCATAAATACCTGACCTGTTTATCTATGCTCACCCTAGTGATCCTTGCTGTTTATGCTTTTGTGAACATGGGTAATAAGTCACTGGTTTATATAATGGGTGGATGGAAACCTGTTGGTAATTTCCCAATTGCTATTTACCTTATACTGGATGGATTCTCAATTATCCTTATAAATATCATCAGCCTGATTGGATTTGTAGCAGCATTTTATTCAATTTCCTATATAAGCAAATATACTGCTGAAAATCATTATTACGCATTGTTTTGTCTTATAGTTGCTGGAATGAATGGTGTGGTATTAAGTGGAGATCTTTTTAATCTGTTTGTATTCCTTGAGATTTCAGTTATTTCTTCTTATGCTCTGGTTGCGTTTGGTGTCGGGAAGGAGGAATTGGAAGCTTCATTTAAATACCAGGTTCTAGGTGGCATGGCATCATTTCTTATTTTGTTGGCTATCAGTCTGATATACTGGAAAACTAAAACATTGAACATAGCTGATATCAGAGAAGTTTTAAAAGCTGGATTTAGTAAACCCTTTTATATATTCATCCAGATCCTTCTGCTGAGCGGTTTTGGTCTTAAGGCAGCTATTGTTCCTTTTCATGCCTGGTTACCCGATGCACATTCATCAGCCCCGTCCCCGATCTCTGCAATGCTTTCCGGCGTGTTGATTAAAGCTGCTGGAGTATATGTAATTATTAGATTATTTTTCAATATGTTTGACTCTTCCTATGAACTGGCAGTTTTGATTACTTCCCTTGGAGTTATCTCTATGATAACAGGAGCATTTCTGGCCATAAGACAATGGGACCTCAAGCGCATGCTGGCTTATTCAAGTATTAGCCAGATTGGTTATGTTATTATGGCAATTGGGATCGGACTAATCATACTGTCGAAGGATGGAAGTGTAACAATTGCATCTCTGGCAATTGTTGGTGGATTATATCACTTGATTAATCATGCGGTATTCAAAGGCTTACTATTCCTAAACGCAGGGGCTCTGGAACATAGACTGAATACTAGAAACCTGAAGGAGTTATCAGGGTTATCATCAGCTATGCCAATTACATCCGCAAGTTCATTTATTGCTTCCATGTCAATCTCTGGGATTCCTCCTTTCAATGGTTTTTTTAGTAAGTTGATAATTATCATCGCTGCTGTTAAAGGAAGATTTTATTTACTTGCTTTTATCGCAATAGCTGTAAGTATAATTACTCTTGCGTATTTTTTAAAATTCCAGCAGTATGCTTTCTATACCAAAGCAGAAAGAAACGTAAAAGAAGTTCCATTCCCAATGAC
>CAZKMG010000499.1:0-2717 GCA_964553465.1 uncultured Bacteroidaceae bacterium | reverse complement strand
ATGAGTCACTTCTACCATCAGATTTGGACTATATTCCTGTATCACAGAACCTGCATTTTCATATTGATCCGAAAAACAAATTCGGCTCAATTGAAAAAATTATCGATCAATGTGGTGATAGATATTCTATTCATGGAGAAATCACCTCTCCCTTCGACTATTTTCTGGATATTACACGTCACCAGGAAGGATTGCTGGGATTATATACGCACCCCGATAACTGTAAAAAGATTTTAACGCATTTTACCGAAAGGATAAAAATCTTGGCCACGGAAATGTGTAAAACGGGTATTAATGCCATGAAATTATCCTCACCTTTTGCAGGAGCTGGTTTGATCTCTCCCTCTGTCTATGCTGAGTTTGTTATACCTTTTGAAAAGGAAATTGCAATGGAAGTGCGGAAGCTCGGAGTTCATTTTTACACACACACTTGTGGTTCAATCAACGATCGACTTGAAATGATGTTTGAATCAGGGATTAGCGGGATTGAATGCCTGGACCCCCCTCCCTTGGGAGATGTCGAACTTACCGATGCTTTAGAAAGAGTTGGGAACAAGGGTTTTATAAAGGGGAATATTGATTCAGTTAATCTTTTGTTAAATGGATCCCGTGAAAAAATTATTTCCGAATTAAAAGATATGGTTAAAACTGCAGAAGGGTTTCCGGGATTTATCCTTAGCACTGCCTGTTCAATTGCTCCAGCTGTTAGCAGGGAAAATATCAAATTGTTGAGAGAAATTGTTAATACCACAAAATAATCAGAAGATGGAGGATGAATCTTTTTTCTCTTCCCCGATTATTCATGAAATAACAGAGATTTCACACTAATACATCCTTTGGAATGAGAAATAAATTAATATTGCTTTATTGGGTCATTTCCTCTTTAAGTTTGAGTGCACAGCCAATTTGCCTGCATCCAGCTAATCCTCATTATTTCCTTTTCAGAGGGAAAACAACTGTTATTGTTTCATCAGCTGAACATTATGGTGCTGTGATTAATCCAGCATTTAATTATACGCAATATTTGAGTACCTTAAAGGCAGATGGCATGAATTATACACGTATTTTCACAGGTGTTTATTTTGAGAATGCTCAGAGCTTTGGAATTGAAAAGAATACACTTGCTCCGGATCCGGGAATGGCCCTTACACCATGGAGAAGGAGCAATATTCCTGGTGCTGTATATGGTGGTAATAAATTTGATCTTGATCAATGGAATGATGATTATTTTCAGCGACTGAGAGACTTTGTTAGAAAGGCAGACGAACAGGACATAATCGTGGAAATTACACTGTTTTCTTCAATCTATGGATATTGGAATATCCAAGCTTTTAATTTCAGAAATAACGTTAATGTTAAAGAGGATATTTCTAAAAATGATGTTCAAACTCTTAACAACAGAAATCTCATGTATTACCAGGAAAGAATGGTACGGAAAATTGTAAAAGAACTAAATGAATTTGATAATGTTTTTTATGAGATTCAGAACGAACCATGGGCCGATCATCCTGTTGAAGTGAGACAAATTTCGGACTATCTGACAAAAGATAATTTGAAGTCTGTTGGATTAAACTGGCGCAACAATATTCATCTTGCAGATTCCTCCTCTCTTGATTGGCAAGAGATGATTTCATCAATTATCATTGATGAAGAAAGATCCTTAACAAAGAAACATCTGATTGCACAAAATTATTGTAACTTTTTCTATCCTTTGAATGGAATTAATCCTGATATTTCTATTTTGAATTTTCATTATGCTTTACCAGAGGTGGTATTTTATAACTATAATTATAATAGAGTAATAGGGTTTGATGAAACCGGATTCAGTGGGAATGCAGATAGTACCTATAAGAAACAGGCCTGGAAGTTTATTTTATCCGGAGGAGCGTTATTCAATAATCTTGACTACTCCTTCTTTGTCGGCAGGGAAGATGGTACCGGCATCAACAAAGCCCCTGGAGGAGGGAGTCAACGGTTGCGCAAGCAGTTAAAAGTGCTTTCGAATTTTATTAACTCCTTCCATCTTGAGAAAATGAAACCTGATTATGAAACAGTAATTTTAGCCCCGGGAACATTTACCTACACTCTCTCCGAACCAGGCAAACAGTATGCTTTATACCTTGAAAATAGAAGGAATAGTAATCTCGAAATTTTTTTGCCAGAAGGAAATTTCAAAATCGAATGGATCAATACCCTGAATGGTAATATTGAAAAGGTGGAAGTGTTAAATCATAAAGGTGGGACTATTGTATTGGCAAGTCCTGAATATTCCGATGATATTGCTTTAAGAATTTTAAATTATTAATAATGAGTTTGATTCCATCTATTGTAAATGCGTTCAGCTTAAAAGAATGAGTACTGTAAGGGTGGCCAGAAAATGAGAAACAATTTTACCTGATGAAATAGAGCTATTTTCCTTTTTACAAAATATTATTATTCACAATAAAGATGGGATAATATGGTTTTAAATTTTTAATTGAAATACGAATTATTAAATGAATAGATTAATATGAACGTATTATGAGTCAATTTGTTAAATTTAAAGATCTGGGAATAAAAGAATATCTTGATACATGGAAATATCAGGAAATGCTTTTACAGAAAATCTTAAAAAAGAAAAAAGAATTTGGAAGTATAGATTCAAAATCACAAGCTAACCTGGTCAATTATCTTCTTTTTGTCGAGCATCCTCATGTATATACTCTTGGCAAAAGTGG
>CAZKMG010000498.1:0-2746 GCA_964553465.1 uncultured Bacteroidaceae bacterium | reverse complement strand
TCAGTTATTCCGGATACAGACAAACCATATTTTGAAGCTGTTGTCAATCTTTATAATAGCCTTGTAATATTAAACAATCCTGATCCAGTCTCCCCTTCTGGAGGAGATTTGCTTTCATGGGTTTATTTTCATTATAACCGTTTTGCTTTCAGCACACCGGGATGGAATGTAAGTGTCAACAAGAATAATAAAGGATCCTATGATTTCGATTATCTTCAATGGGCTTCTACAAAAGGGCTGAAAGACCAAACCGTGGATTGGCAAACAGTAAAACATCCTGATTTCCCTGGGAAGGAGGTCGAGGTTGGAGGGATCAAACCATTTGTTTCATTAAATCCTCCCCTGGAAGCACTGGATACGATATCCAACACCCACCTCGACTTTCTGCTCCGGTTTGCTGCCATGCATCCGGCTTTATCATTTAATGATGTAAAAATCACATCAACCAGTCCTGGAGTGTACATGGTAGAGGCAGAATTAACTAACACGGGGAGCTTTCCAACTATCTCAGCATTGGGGGTTGAATCAAAATGGATTAAAAAAATACGGGTTGATATTGAAACATCGAAAAAACAGGAAGTGACGGGAGGCAGGAAAGCTTTTTTGTTTGATCGTATTGAACCTGGTGAAACAGTTAAGGCAACTTGGCTTATTCTAGGGAAGGGGAAGATCATTCTCAGGGCCGGATCTCCTCAAACAGGATATATTTCAAGAAATATTGAATTAAATTAAACAGAAAACAATGAATCTCAGGTCTATATTTTTCAGTCTATCTTTCATAACTGCAGCCATCCTGAATGCTCAGGAAACACCTGACTTTTTCAAATCCTCCGGTTCACCTGTCAACCCGAAAGTAAAAATTTTATGGAACAGATATAATACTTACGAAGGGGTGGGTAAAATCTGTAAAGATATAGCCAGGGCTTATCCTGAACTGGCAAGGGTTGAATCCATCGGAAAATCTTTTCAGGGAAAGGATATATGGCTTTTAACGGTTACCAATTTTAAAAACAGTAAACCAACTGATAAACCTGGATTTTATATCGACGGTAATATCCATTCAAATGAGATCCAGGGCACAGAGATATCGTTATACACTGCCTGGTACCTGACAGAAAATTATTCACAAAATGCATTTATTAAAGATCTCCTGGATAAAAAAGTATTTTATATCGTCCCTACTATCAATCCTGATGCGAGGAATAATTACATGCTCCAGGTCAATAGTGTCAATTCTCCGCGTTCAGGCATGATTCCTATTGATGACGACAGGGATGGGTTGGTTGACGAGGATGGGTTTGACGATCTTGATGGAGATGGCAACCTTGTGATGATGAGAAGAAAAACTCCCTTTGGAAATATGATAGAAGATCCTGAAAATCCTGGTATGATGAAGAAAGTTGAAAACGGGAAGTTTGGAGATTATGAAATACTTGGATATGAAGGCATAGACAATGACGGAGACGGATTGGTTAACGAAGATGGAGTTGGTTTTTATGATCCCAACCGGGACTGGTCGTATAACTGGCAACCCGGATATATCCAGCGGGGAGCACTACCCTTCCCCTTCTATGCTCCGGAAAATAAGGCAGTGAGGGACTTTGTGATTACTCATCCAAATATTGCCGGAGCCCAGTCATATCATAACTCTGGAGGGATGATCCTCAGGGATCCTGCTATACAAAACTATATGGAAACTTATGATCAAGAGGATGAAGTGGTTTTAAATACGATTGGTCAAAAGGGTCAGAAAATGATTCCCGGATATAAATTCTATATTTTGTGGCGTGACCTTTACCCTGTATTTGGAGGAGAAATAGACTGGTTCTATGGTGGCAGGGGGATCTACATGTATTCGAATGAGCTATTTACAAACTACCTGTATTTTGGCAATGAAAATCTTTCGAGAGAAGAATCTCAAAAAGAAGAATATGATTTCGATAGATATCTTTTATTTGGTGATGCCATTGTACCCTGGAAAGAATTTATTCATCCACAATATGGCAAGATTGAAATCGGGGGGTTTAAGAAGAATTTCGGAAGGCCCGATCCCGGCTTTCTCCTAGAATCGGAAGCACATAGAAATATGGCATTTACGCTATTCCATGCTTTTCACACCCCAAGCCTTTATATCGATACGATTGAGATTAAAACTACTCAGAACGGTTTCCAGGAGGTGATGGTAAGCATCATAAATACAAGCTTATCACCTACGCGTTCTGGACAGAATAAAAAATATAATATAGATCCGGAGGATAGAGTCATTATCGAGGGTGTTAAGGCTCTTGGAAAAATGATCATTCAGGACGAAGACATGGATCTTACCGAGGTTCAAAACGGAGATCCCAATGTGATCACCCTGACTTCAATACCGGGAATGTCGGTTACGAAGCTTAAGTGGATAACAGAGAAAGGAAAAAACATCCGGATTACGGTTGAAAGTGCAAAGGGGGGGAAGGTTACTAGAACTGCGGATTAATTCGTTCAAAAAATAATCATCTTTACAGCATCATTTAAAACAATCCGAAATCCGAAATAATCATCATTGCGGATGGCGGATTTGCGATTGCGGATTTTTTAACATCAAGAGTAATAAACAATGATAGAAAAATCATTCCGTTATCCTGTATACTTAAATAATGGATTCCCTGCCATGGCTCTGGTCTTAATAGCTTCAATCTCCTCTTTTTTAAGGGGAGTAAGGTTATCGACAAAACTAAGTGCCATTTTAAATAAATTTTCGTCT
>CAZKMG010000497.1:0-2778 GCA_964553465.1 uncultured Bacteroidaceae bacterium | reverse complement strand
ACTGGAACCAATCCTGAATTAAAAAAATAACAAGGGTAAATTGATAAAAAATAATACTACATAATCTGTTAAAAGTTATAATCAAAATTAATTAAACTCATTATCTAAAACTTTATGAATCTCTTTAAATCAAACTCGGTTTTATTACTCCTTTCACTTGTAATAGTTTGTTTTTCAGTTACTTCTTATGCTCAGCAAGGAGTAATTCTTAAGACTTCACCAAATGCACTCTATGAAAAAATGATCAATTATGGCCCTGTAAAAAATTTGAAAGGTGAAGGATTCTGCTGGAATGCCAGAGTTGGAATGGATCAGTTTATAGATAATTACATTTTAACCAAAAACACAGAATGGCTTGATGCAGGAGTTAAGTACTTTGATTTTCTGATCAATAAAATGGATACAGGACCTGATGGGTATAAAGGCTGGATTGGCCCTTATATGTATGATAATAAATATTGGATCGATTCTCACGTTGGCGACGCGATTTTGCTATCAGGTATGCTTGACTTTTCCGTATTAGTTCTGGAAGATAAGACATTGAAAAGCAAATATGAATACAAAGCAAATTTATATGTAGAAATAGCAAAAAAAGATCTTATAGAAAAATGTGATAAAAGAGGTACCTGGAAAGAAGATGGGGATATTGGGGCCTATGTTTCCTATGAAAAATATATGGAACCCGGCAACCTGAAAGAATGGAAGTATGGCAAAGAAGTCATAAAATCCGGACTGAGTCATCCTTTTAATAAACAAAATGACATGGGGCTGGTATGTATTCGGCTTTATAGAATCACCGGCGACAGGTTTTATTTCGACCGGGCAGAAAAAATCTTCCTGAGGATGAAACGACAGTTACAATACTACGACAATCATTATGAATGGAATTATTGGGAACCTTTCGGCCCATGGGACATTGATTTTAATAGGAAAAGAACTGTTCATTGGGTTGGGATCAATCCCAGTGCGCATTATCAGGCACGTGAAGTTGCCCAGATGGTCGACGCCTACGAAAACGGTATTGTTTTTGACTCAACCGATATACAAAGAATTATTAATACACATCTGAATGTAATGTGGAATAAAGACAAAGTACATCCGGCGTTTACTAATTCCAATATTGCACACGTACCATTGAGAAACGAAGGTGGAAAACCAACCGGAACCCTCTGGACAGCATTACTCGGTTTTGATCAGAGGATCCGTAATCTTTACCTCGCACAGTTTAAGGAAGATTCCCTTACATCACCCAAATACCTGTATTTTAAAAACATCATCGCAAAAAATCCTCCGGATTTCACCCGGAAATATATAAAAGGTCCGGTTTCCCTGCCAGATGTAAATTTCTCTGAATGTAAAAATATGAACATGGCTGTCGTAATACCTGGTGTTGTTAAAAAAGGACAAAAATCAGTTATCATCAACAGCACGTGGAAGCCGGGTGAGATGGAAATTGCTCTTTTTTCTGCTGAAGGAAATAAGAAGATAAAATCACTCTATAAAGGTCCTTCCTATCAGCTGTATATGCTTGAATTGGATGGCACAGATGCGGATAAAAAAGAAATTTTCAAAGGCAATTACCGTGTCCGCTGGACTATTGGAAATGAGTACAGGGAATATCCAATTACCATACTATAATTTCAAGAGCAGAAATGCTTTCAATAATTTTTAATATATTGCGTAATAAGAATGAAAAAAATAATAACGCATAATTATTAATTGGTATGCATTTACTCTCATTTTATATAAAAAACATTTTATTAAATGTCATTTGCAGGTCAAAGATCAATAAAGGAATTTTAGGTTTAACCGGATCACTCTTCTTATTTTCGCTATCCTGCTCGGAAATCAAACAACCCGAACACCAGACTGAATGGCCGGGAACTATGGAAATGCGTGAAAAGCTATTTGAAGATCATCTGTCTCAAATATATATTTTTCCTGGATCGTGGCGGCCCCATGATCCTTATGAGCAAATTGCATGGATCAAACCTCCATGGATGACAACAGACTATATCTGGCTGGATTTTCCTGAAGCTATCTTCACTGATCAGGGACTACTGTTTCTGAGTCATGAAAGTCCACGCTTTCCACAATTATTTCCAAATGAGCCTAAAGTACCATGGAAAGAAATCCAGAGAGGTATTTCTTTTGAAAGGACTCTTCCTAACGGTGTAACCTTCGGGGGGAACCTGGTTAAATCCGATTCAACAACTGTGGGATTAACTTTATATATTCAGAATAACTCAAGAGAGAAGTTGACAAACATCAAACTACAAACCTGTGCATTTCTTAGAAATTGCAAGGAATTTTCAGAATTCACTGCTGATAACAAATTTGTTCATTTACCAGGTTATGGCTGGATTTCCTTTCCTGATGCTCAAAAATTAAATCTTGAAAACGGGAAGTATCATCTGGGATGGCGTGGAGGGCCAAGATCTGCTGATCTGCCTGTAATGGTTACAAAAGCTCGCTCTGAAAAGTCAGGATCCCCGGAGTCAAATCATATGATAGCATTTACCTGGGGTGAAAACACTTTTTCCCTGGTTTCTAATCCTGAACATCCCTGTATGCATGCAGATCCGTCATTTCCTGATCTGGAACCTGCTCAAAATGCGGAAATTCATGGCAGATTTATTTTTCACCAGGGGACACTTGAAGAACTCGAAGAAAAATACTTTAAATAATATCGGCCGGAATAAAGGATTATATTAAATTTATATCCAGAATGGTTTTCGCAGACTATCTTTTATTCTATTGAGCATAAAATCAATCTGA
>CAZKMG010000496.1:370-2780 GCA_964553465.1 uncultured Bacteroidaceae bacterium | reverse complement strand
TGATTCCCCGGGATTTACAAAAGGAGTTGGAGGTGGAATGGGCAGGGGATTTGGCCATGGAAGAGGAATGGGAATGGGAATTGGCAGAGGCAGGGGGTTCGGCTGGGGGAGGAACTTCGGAGGAGTTTATCCCGGATCATTTCAGGGCTATCCATGGATGCCTTCGATGAGCAAAGAAGATGAGGTTAAACTGCTTAAATCCCAGTCAGATGAACTCAAACGTTCTCAAAAAGATATTGAAAAACGACTCGGGGAACTTGAGAAAGAGAAGGAGTAATTATCGATAGCATATTCCTTTTTTGATTACTGCGTGAAGTTCTTTCAGATATCCAGGTTTTAGTTTTATCAATATGGAATGGACTATATTAAACAATTCAGGATTGCTTAGAAATGCTTCAGCAAGTTCATCGTTCTGTCCGATAAGTGTCCGTGTTAGCTTTTCATTGATTTTCTATCCTTGATTTTGTTATTATCCCGGCTAAACTGAATGAATGGTTATTTCTTTACTTCTTTAACTTGTAACATTGCCGGACCCATAAACCAAAAAGTCAGTAAAAAGAAGAATAGTTCAAATATCTAACTGCTGTTTTCGGCCGGATTAACCTTGAAGCTGCTTAATACGACATCCCATGTATTGCCAAGTAAATTACCGAAGAATATGATTCTGATAAACAAAATGATGTGTTTTGCTGTCTTTTCTCCGTAGAAGTCAAATAATTTTGCAGTCATTTCATCGTCAGGTTTTCTACTAGTTTCTGCAAAATGCTGTGTATACAATAAAGCCATTACTTCGAAGTCAGATGCATCTGCTTGAAATTGAACATTAAGCATATTTTTAACTTCTTCTCTACTTATTCCACTTGCGACCGCCTGATTAGCATGGAACCATGTTCAATATTTACATCCATTGACAGCAGTTGTTACGGTCATAATTTTTCTATAAAAGCTCTATTGATTTTTTTATTACGAAATACTCCGATAATTTGTGGTAATCGGAAAAAAGGAAACCAATATCATTTAGAAATATTCCTGCTGTAAAAATTTTTTTGTCAAATTTTTGTTTCATAATATTTTTCTCTTTTTATATGTCTACCTATATGTTAAAAAGTATCAATCATCCCGTTTTCGAAACAATAAGCTCAGCAATATTTTCAAATACAGTAAAAACAGATTTATTTTTCTGGATGAAAATGCTCAGCCCTTTATCGGCTGCTTCTCCCACCTCTAATACAAGTGGTATCTGTCCAAGCAGAACTGTATCAAACTCTTTTGCCAGCTTGAGTCCGCCTCCCTTGCCAAATATTTAGTATACCTCATCGGGATGCTTCTCAGGTGTAAACCATGACATATTTTTAATTATACCAAGAATAGGCACTTTCAGGTCAGGATTGGTAAACATGGAAACTGCTTTGCGGGCGTCATTCAGGGATATTTCCTGAGGTGTTGTAACGACCAGTGCGCCTGTAAAAATAAGTTGCTGAACTGTTGTAAGCTGGATATTGCTGGTTCCCGGAGGAAAATCAATGATCATAAGCCAGAAGAGTTAATAAATTTTGATTAATGCGCTACCTAAATAACACGACAGAACATGTTTCTTCGATGGAGGGTAAGGAAAGACATCAGAGGAGTGGATTTTGGATTATGGGATATACCTGCTTCGGCTTTGTACATTACACTTGATATTCATTCCGGAAACACGGCAAGGGAATTGGGGTTACTTACAAGAAAACAGGATGATTGGAAAGCCGTCCGTGAACTCACATTTACATTACGAAAATTTGATCCGGAAGATCCGGTTAAATATGACTATGCTCTGTATGGTATAAGTGCTCTAGGAAGATATGAGAAAGTTATTACAATATTATAAAGAACAAATTATCGGTGATTAAAAATATTCGCTTAGCTTTAAATCTAAATTGAAGTATAAATTTTTGTTTTTACCAGATTAATTACCATGAAAATCTCAGGATTTACTTTTATTAAAAATGCTGATCTTCTCTATATCCCCGTGAAAGCATCCATTGAATCTGTTTTGCCCATTGTGGATGAGTTTATTGTATTAATGGGAGATAATGACCAAAATGATAATACCGAAGGAATTCTGAAAAGTATAGGTTCTCAAAAACTTAAAATTTATCGTTCTATCTGGGATACGGAAAAATATCAGCGAACCATAATCTTTGCTCATCAGACAGATCTTGCCAAAGATGTATGTACAGGTGACTGGCTGTTTTATATTCAAGCTGATGAAGTTCTTCATGAGAAATATCATGAACGTATAATAAAAACCGTTAAGAAGTATAACAATGATGCCAGGGTGGAGGGCTTCCTCTTTCAATATAAACATTTCTGGGGTGATTATTGGCATTATCATGATTGTTATGCATGGTATCCCCGGGAAATAAGAATC
>CAZKMG010000496.1:0-360 GCA_964553465.1 uncultured Bacteroidaceae bacterium | reverse complement strand
GATGCTCAGTCATTCAGAAAATATTTCAGCTTTAATTATTCTATGGAAGATTATACCGGTAAAAAGAATAACCGAAAGCTCAAAGTTATTGAGCTTGATGCGGAAATTTATCATTATGGAGGTACTCGCCCTCCTGAATTAATGTCTTTTAAACGAAAAGGCAGGATAGATGTTGATTATGGGGCTAATAAGAAAAAATCTGATATAAAACTCAAAGGTCTAGGTGATAAATATGATTATGGTCCTCTTGACCGCATAAAAAAATTCACTGACACTCATCCTGCAAGTATGAAAGAGTGGATTGAGGATTTTTATTGGAAAGATGAGCTTCAATATTCAGGACCTATAAACAGAAACCGG
>CAZKMG010000495.1:0-2790 GCA_964553465.1 uncultured Bacteroidaceae bacterium | reverse complement strand
TATTCAATAAGAAATTTGTCTATTACGGAAAAACAGGAGAACTTCCTGTGTGCATAGCACCTATTGAATCTATGAGCATAAAAGAAGTGGAAAGGGATATTGAATTTTCAGGGTTTAAATGCAGGAAACTATTAATCTCTTCTTCTAATAATGAAGATTTTTTTGTTTTATCTACAGATAATATTGATGTCAAAAATCCTAATGCAACAACACCTTATAAAATTCTTGATGAAGTGCTTTTAGAATTTAGAACTCAGTTGAGTTTGCTTGAGATGCAATTATATGCAACAAATTATGAAGAAAAAGATGTTTCCTGGGAAATTTTTCGGGTGCCTGATGATTATAAAGAAGTCTCAAGAAAAGACATTGAAAGGTTGATAGGTCAGTTATTTAAATAAAACTATCTAATATTTCTCAAATATTCATCCTAAATGAAAAGAGAAAGAGGCTAAATTAGCCAGTAAAGAAAAAAGAGATGATTAAAATCTTTAAATCGATTGTAAATTTCTTGCGTGATGAGCGATTCAGAATTACTCTCGGAAGTTTCCTGATTCTACTATCTTTATATGTTACTATTGCATTTATATCCTACTTTTTCTCCTGGAAAGCTGATCAGGATTTTGTGTGGGAAAAAGTTTTTTCCGGTCCTGAAGTATCTGTAGAGAATAGTGCGGGTAAATTAGGAGCATGGACATCAACTCTATTTCTGGATTGTTGGTTTGGATTATCTTCTTTTTCAATTCCATTTATTCTTTTTGCATTTGGGGTAAATCTTTTTGGTATTCAGTTATTTAACACATGGAGAGTAATTAAAATTTGTTTTTTCGGTACGATTTTATTTTCCGTTATCCTCGGATATTTGTTCGGGAACTACAATCATTTTCTGGGTAGCGGACCTGGTGGTAGCCATGGTTATTTTATAAGCCAATGGCTAATTTCATATCTTGGTACAGCAGGTACAGGGTTCCTTCTACTGATCAGTCTTTTCGCATTTTTAATATATTCTTTCAAAGGGTTTTTGTCTACGTTAATAAAATTTTTTCAAAATGACAAAGAATTAGACGATACCGAAATGGAAATTAATTCAGCTATGAATGATGAGGAAATAATCTCTGCTGATAAAGGCGAAACAATAAACGAGGAAGATGAGTTACTTCAATTTAGATCTTACGAAAAGGATAGAACTGTTTCATATTCTCAGGAAAGTATTTCCAATGATAGAATTGAAATGACAGTTGAAAAGTCAAATGAACCTGATGAGATTGAAAATCCTGATGAATTCCTCCCGGATTATGATCCTACTCTGGATCTTTCAACATACAAATATCCACCTATTTCAATCCTCAGGGATTATGAGAGCTCAAACATATCAGTGAGTAATGAAGAATTATTGTCAAACAAAAATAAAATTGTTGAAACTTTAGCCAACTACAAAATAACGATTGATAAAATCAAAGCAACTATTGGACCAACAGTAACTCTATATGAAATTGTTCCTGCTCCAGGCATTAGGATCTCTAAAATAAAAAATCTCGAGGATGATATTGCATTAAGCCTTTCTGCCTTGGGAATCAGGATCATTGCCCCCATCCCTGGGCGAGGAACAATTGGAATTGAAGTACCTAATCAGCAACCAAAAACTGTTTCGATAAAAAGTGTCATTGCATCGAAAAAATTTCAGGAATGTGATTATGAACTACCGGTGGCCCTGGGCAAGACAATTTCAAATGAGACATATGTATTTGATCTTACAAAAATGCCTCATTTACTGGTTGCCGGGGCTACGGGTCAGGGAAAGTCAGTTGGGCTGAATGCAATCCTGACTTCATTGCTTTATAGGAAACACCCTTCGCAACTCAAACTGGTTCTTATTGATCCTAAAAAGGTTGAATTGACATTGTATGCAAAAATTGAGCGACACTTTCTTGCTAAATTACCAGATACGGATGAAGCAATCATTACTGATACGCAGAAGGTTATCAATACAATGAATTCGCTTACTAAGGAAATGGATAATCGTTATACACTATTAAAACAGGCTCATGTAAGAAATATTAAAGAATACAATGAAAAATTCATAAAACGAAAGCTAAATCCGGATAAAGGTCATAGATATCTTCCTTATATAGTTTTAGTTATAGATGAATTTGCAGATCTTATTATGACTGCTGGTAGGGAAATTGAAAATCCAATTGCCAGGTTAGCACAACTTGCGCGTGCAATTGGCATTCACCTGATCATTGCCACACAACGGCCTACAACAAATATTATCACGGGTGTCATCAAAGCAAACTTTCCTGCCAGAATTGCCTTCAGGGTTTTATCTGTTGTTGATTCACGAACTATTCTGGATATGTCGGGCGCTAATCAACTCATCGGAAGAGGAGATATGCTGATCTCTGCAGGATCTGAACCTGTCCGTCTTCAATGTGCATTTATGGATACACCTGAAATTGATGAGTTAACTGAATTTATCGGAAATCAAAGAGGTTATTCATCTGCCCACCTGCTACCTGAAGTGGATGAAACTAGTTCAGGTATACCAGAAGTGGACCTTAAAAAGCGCGATGCTGAATTTGAGAAAGCTGCCAGGCTTGTTGTTCAATATCAACAAGGGTCTACTTCCTTAATCCAAAGAAAACTTTCACTGGGATACAACCGTGCGGGCCGTATCGTTGATCAACTCGAGGCAGCAGGAATCCTTGGTCCATTCGAAGGCAGTAAGGCAAGAGATGTCCTTATTCACGATGAAATGAGTTTGGAACAGATTTTGAGGTCTTTAGAATAAAT
>CAZKMG010000494.1:0-2799 GCA_964553465.1 uncultured Bacteroidaceae bacterium | reverse complement strand
CAAAGAAAAGATGCTGAGTAAATCAGCAATAGTTTTACCTTCTTCAGGAAGCAAAATGGTCATACTGAATTTTTCATTTCCGTAACTGAGATCTAGCGCTGAAAAAAGATCATTATGCAGATATCCTACATTGGCTTTCATTTTCATAAATTGTGCCTGGCTGGTCATTTGGTTCTCTTTCGTAAAATCACCTGTATATGTATCTTTAGTTTCGAACTTGTAGAACCATGTGCCATTGAAATAAATTGCATTAATAAGATACATGACTGCTTGAGGAGGAATATCATCCAGAATATCTTTTATTTTATCATGCGTTTTCAGGGCAACCCATCCATTAATAATGTCTTTGGCAGAAGGATTATTGAAATCGAGTTCTCTTACTTCCGCCTGATAACATGTCTTGTTGGTCGTAATAAATGAATCGAGTACTTCAAAACCCTCCTTATACCAGATTGAATTTGCTATTTCAAGGATTACTTTTGGATCGGCCTGAAGTAGGTAGTTGAGTAATGTTTTGTGGATATCATTGATTTCATTTCTTGTAAATTTTTTTAAACGAAGGGTTTCTTCAAATGCTGTTTTAGTGGTACCTTCAGCACCGTTATAAGTCATACCAAGGGCCATTGCCACGCTCAGGGGAGAAATCATTACATTTTCCGGGACTTCTTGCATTTTGAACAATTCCCTGAAAAGATCAAGCCCGAATTCCGTGTCAGCTTCAATGAGATCGGAAGCTTTTTTGGAATCAGAAAAATTTAATTCCACACTATCTTCCAGTTTTTCCTTATTACATGAGGGGATAGGGAAAATAAGCAAAACAGACAAAATGATTATAAGTTTTTTCATCTAAATAATTTTAATATTCAATTGTAGGATACATTCCTATTATTATAAAGGGAACTTAAAATGAACCCTTAAGTTCTTGGTGATGTTAATACTTGTATGTGAATTTTGTATTCTAAAATTTATGTTTATTTTCTGTAATCGGAATATGAATCTTTATTATCAGATGCAACATGAAGAATTTTGGTTGCGTGAAGAAATTAGACATTGACGCAACCCCTTCATCATAATTTTCATCTACAAATTAGGAAAATAAATAGCAAATGATTTGTTCCGCCCTGTTTAGAATTATTAAATTAGCAAAAAATGCCAGGATTTGGCGGACATATCAGATAAAATAATAAGGGGTTGTAAGAAGGGGGATGGTCATTCCCAGGAGGAATTGTACCGTTTACTTGCTCCGGTTATGTATGGATTTTGCCTTAAATATGCCGGGAATAAAGATGATGCAAAGGATATTATGCAGGATGGTTTTATAAAAGTATTTCAGAAAATAAACCAATTTAAAGGTCAAGGATCCTTTGAAGGTTGGGTAAAAAAGATTATGGTAAATACGGCGCTCGAAAAGTTTCGTAGTGAGGCAGATATTTATCCACTGGATGAGAAAATGAGTAGAATTGAAGATCATAGCTATACAGATGTATTCGAATATCTTTCCACAGAAGATTTATTATCACTTATTCAGCAGTTATCGCCTCAGTACCGGATGGTTTTTAACCTTTATGCAATTGAAGGATTTTCTCATAAGGAAATAAGTGAGATGATAGGAATTTCTGAAGGTACTTCAAAATCGAATCTTTCCAGAGCAAGAAGCATCTTGCAGGAAAAAGTAAGACTAATGTATTTAATAAGACCTGAATCAAAAAGAAATGGCTGAGTTGAATGAAAATATTGATAAGGTTTTCCGTGAAAAGCTCGGGAATTACAGGAAAGACCCTCCTGATGAGGTTTGGGCATCTATTCATAACGAACTAGTAAATAAACCTGTTCGTAAACTAGCTTTCATGTCATGGAAAATTGCTGCAGGGATTGCATTAATCATTGCTAGCGGGGCGCTTTTCTATTATATCCGGCAAAGTTCGGTGAAGATAGACCAACAAGACAAGTTTATCACTCAAAAAACTGATACTAAGATTATAATAGAAGATACTGTTTATGAGAATATAAAAAACAATAATCTTGCGATTTCAGACACAAAATCCCATACAAGGGCGTCGGGAAAAATCAAATCTGATGTTTTTGCCGGGATCGAAATAAAAACCCGGGTCAACGAAAATTATTCTTTAAATGCAATCGATCCAGGTATACTTATTTCTTCATCAAATGATTCGGAAATTAACTTGTCTTTTATAAAAATTTCTGATGAGATTGATTTTCCTTATACATTAATGCCCCGGGCGGCTGTACCTGACAGGATTATTAATGATCTTATCACACACTATAAAAGCCCTGATAAGATATTCATGGTTGAGGAGTTATCTGAAGAAAAAACCGGTAGAAAAAATCTCTGGTCAGTTACTGCACAATTCTCACCTGTTTACTCTTATCGAAATATTGTAAATCGCGATCAGATGGTCGTTACTTCTTTAAACGATGCTGAATCAGGAAAACTGAGTTATGGTGGAGGGCTACAGTTCGGGTTCAGAGCTTCAGAAAGATTAAGCCTGTATACCGGTCTGATGTATTCACGTTTAGGACTTGAAGTTAAAAATGTCGTTTCGTATGGGTCTGGTAATAATAAAAATTATGAATCAGCAGTAATGGAAACGTCAAAGAATTCGGTTAATATTTATTCATTAAATAATTCAACAGGAATTATTGGTTCCAGCCAGTCAGGTGAAATTTTTATGAGTTCAAATATTGTAAATAATTCAATGGGAAGCTTTAATAATTTCCCTTTTGGACAAGTAGATGCACTTGCCACAAACTTGGATTATAATGGAAAAATTGACCAGT
>CAZKMG010000493.1:0-2811 GCA_964553465.1 uncultured Bacteroidaceae bacterium | reverse complement strand
CAGTTGTTAAAAAAGGAACATTTGAAGCTAAATTTTATGGATTGGGATCGGATGGTACTGTAGGAGCAAATAAAAATTCTATAAAAATTATTGGTGAATCAACAGATAAATACTGCCAGGCTTATTTTGCGTACGATTCCAAGAAATCTGGTGGTATTACTACTTCCCACCTGAGGTTTGGAGATAAGCCTATCAGGGCCCCTTACCTGGTTGGCACTCCTGATTTTGTCGCTTGTCATGTCCCTTCATATTTGAATAAATATGATATGCTGAAAGGATTGAAAAAGGGAGGTACCTTCTTGTTGAATAGCATCTGGGATGCTGAGGAAACAAAGACCAAACTTACTGATTCGATGAAGAAATATATGGCAGAAAATAATATTAGGTTTTACATAATCAATGCCACGCAGATAGCTGAAGAAATAGGTCTTGGAAATCGTACGAATACTATTATGCAATCTGCTTTCTTTAAGATTGCTAATGTTATTCCTTATGAAATGGCTGTTGATGAAATGAAGAGATTCATTATAAAATCATTCAGCAGAAAAGGCGAAGAAATTGTCAGAATGAATAATATGTCTGTCGATAAAGGCAGTGAAGTTATTGAAGTTAAAGTTCCTGCCGAGTGGGCAAAAATTACATTGAAAAAAGTGGCAGATTCTCGCGATATCCCTGAATTCATTAAAAATGTTGTTGAGCCAATGATATTCATGAAAGGTGATGATTTGCCGGTAAGTGCCTTCATCGGTCGGGAGGATGGTACTTTCCCTGCTGGGACTACACAGTATGAGAAACGAGGTATTGCTGTAAACGTGCCTGAATGGCAACCTGATAATTGCATTCAATGTAACCAGTGTTCATATGTCTGCCCCCATGCTTGTATTCGTCCGTTCCTACTGGATCAGGAAGAAATGCGGGGAATGCCGAAGAACGCACGTACGCTTGCTGCGACTGGAAAAGCGCTGGCTGGATTACAATTTAAATTGCAGGTTTCAGTTCTGGACTGCACAGGATGTGGAAATTGTTCCGATATATGTCCTTCAAAAGAGAAGGCTCTTATTATGAAGCCCCTCGAAGATCAACTTCATGAAGTTAAAACTTGGGACTACCTTTCAAAGAAGGTTAGCTATAAAGATACTCTCCTTCCAAAGGATGCTGCAATAAAAAATACACAATTTGCCCAACCCTTGTTTGAATTTTCGGGAGCATGTGCTGGTTGCGGCGAAACTCCTTACATAAAGCTGGTTACTCAGCTGTTTGGTGATAGGATGATGGTGGCTAATGCTACTGGTTGTTCTTCTATTTATGGGGGATCTGCTCCTTCCACTCCCTATTGTATAAACCAGGAAGGTAAAGGTCCTGCATGGGCCAATTCGTTGTTTGAAGATAATGCTGAGTATGGGTATGGGATGGCACTTGGAGTCAAACAAAATAGGGAACAGATAGAATTGCTCATGAAGAAAGGACTTGAAAGCGGTGTGACACCCTCAACGAAAGAAGCATTTAATGCATGGCTTAATAGCAAAGATGATGCAGCAGCTTCAAAAGAATCAGCAAAATTGGTAATCACCGCATGTGAAAATGAAAAAAAACCCGTTGCAAAAGAAATCCTGAACCTTAAGCAATATCTCATAAAAAAATCTGTATGGATATTTGGTGGTGATGGTTGGGCATATGATATCGGATATGGTGGGTTGGACCATGTCCTGGCTTCAGGGGAAGATGTGAATCTTCTGGTTCTTGATACCGAAGTATATTCAAATACAGGTGGACAGTCTTCAAAATCTACTCCAACGGGAGCAGTAGCAAAATTTGCAACTTCAGGGAAGAAAATTCGAAAGAAAGATCTGGGGATGATGGCGATAAGTTATGGTTATGTATATGTATCACAGGTAGCCATGGGAGCCAGTCAGGCTCAGTATCTAAAAGCTCTTAGAGAGGCAGAAGCCTATAAAGGACCCTCACTGATCATCGCTTATTCACCTTGTATCAATCATGGGTTGAGAAGTGGAATGGGAACTTCCCAGAGACAACAAAAAAATGCAATTGAGGCTGGTTACTGGCACCTATACAGATTTAATCCCCAGCTTGAAGCTCTTGGACAGAATCCGTTCCAGCTTGATTCAAAAGAACCTGACTGGACAAAATTCCGGGATTTTCTTAATTCAGAAGTTAGGTACACTTCACTCGCACAATCCTTCCCGGAAGAATCAGAACAATTATTTTCTGCTGCGGAGGAAAATGCTAAATGGAGATTTAAATCTTATCAAAGATTAGCAGCCATGAATTTTGCGGAAGTTCCTTCATAAATGTATAATGATTTTTTTAATGCATCTAATTAACCGGGATTATCATAGCCCGGTTTTTATATTAAATCCATCAAATGAACTTAGGTTCTGGTCAGCTCAAACTTAATACTTGGGAAGTGAATGGATTTTGGAAAACCATGATAAAAATTTTTACCTTTGTATCTAAAAATGAATCTTGGCACGGATAGTAGCAATTGATTATGGTAGAAAACGAGTTGGAATAGCTGTAACAGATCCTTCACAAATAATTGCAAGTGGTCTAACAACAGTCAATACCCATCTACTACTTGAATTCCTCAAAGATTACTTCTTGAAAGAAAATGTGGAATGTCTTGTAATAGGCTATTCCCGGAAAATGAACAATACAGATTCAGAAGCGTTATTTTATTCGAAGCAGTTTGTAACTGCCTTCAAACGATTATTCCCTGAAATGCCGGTAGTATGGGTAGATGAAAGATTTACTTCTAAAATTTCATCAGGCATTTTAAAGGCTGAAGGTAAA
>CAZKMG010000492.1:0-2814 GCA_964553465.1 uncultured Bacteroidaceae bacterium | reverse complement strand
GGTCAAGCAGTATAATAAATTAAAACAAAGATTTTCCAACCTACCCTCCTATCATTCTGGCTATGGATCTATGAAAATACCAGCTGCCTGGCTTATTGAAAAAGCTGGTTGGAAAGGTGTAAGAGAGGGTGAGACTGGAAGTTATTCCCTTCAGCCACTTGTGATTATCAATTATGGGGGAGCCACAGGAAAAGAGATACTTGAGTTTTCCGAAAAAATTCAAGATTCGGTTAGAAAGATGTTCGGGATTGACTTGGAGAGAGAGGTAAATGTGGTCTGATGAAGTGACGACGTGACAACGTGACAAGTTTACGGGGTGACTGACACTAAAATAAATAGCTTTGTTTTATGGCAAAAAGATTTAATTAAAAATTCTACGTTGATTTAGGGCTTTTTGATATAAACGTGCATTTTGGAGATGTTGAGATAATGTTCGTGCAAAATTATGATACCCGGAAAAATCATCTTTTGCACAAAAATAAAGATAATTGCTTCTCTCATAATTAAGGACTCCGTCAATAGCATTTATTGAAGGGATGCTAATCGGACCTGGTGGTAGATTTTTGAATTTATATGTATTATAAGGAGAATTAATTTTTTTATGTTTATTCAACACCCGCCGTATTGAAAAATCTTTCCAGGCAAAGATTACGGTGGGATCAGATTGAAGAGGAATTCCTGCCTTTAATCGATTCATAAAAACTCCAGCAATTCTGGCATTCTCATCATCATGAATACTTTCCTGATCAACAATCGAGGCCAGCGTAGATACTTCAACCGGGGTTAGTCCAATTTTCTCTGCTTTTTCACTTCTTCCTTTAGCCCAGAAAATAAGATATTCAGAGTGCATACGTTCAACAAATCTCATGGCAGATGTATTCCAGTAAAATTCGTAACTATTGGGAATAAACATCGCTGGAAATGTATCCTTAGTAAATCCATATTTCTCTTTTAGGGAAGGATCGGAGAATACATTGATAAAGGCAAGTGAGTCAGGCTCAAATTGCTTCGAAATAACTCCTGCAAGTTGTTCCAGGGTTCTTATGTTATTAAAGATAACCATGACTGGTGACTGTTTGCCTGATCTAAGCATATTTAACAGTTCATTATTTGTCATGTTTGGAGTTAATTTATACCGACCTGGATAAATATGAGATGAATATTTTTTTTTTCCTGCCAACCACTCAAATGCTTTTTTGTCAGTAACTATTTCCTGATAAACCAGTTTATTTATGACATCAGGATAAGTATCTCCGGTGTATATGTAAAAATATTTTTCTCTCTTGTCCCCAATATCAATAGATGGTAGAAGAATAGTTCGATATAAGTAAAAAAGAAAAACTAGACTTACAACTATTCCTATAAAAGTAAGTAACAATAAGAATCTTATGGCTGGATGTGCTTTCCTGGAAATTTTCTTTCTTACCATATTTAATTTGATTGTAACAACAAAATATGAAGGTTTTTTATACTACATTTTTAACTTTAAGATAAACTGGTTACCTGTACATTGTTCAATTCTCCAGAGGTTTTAATATTCAATAAATAATTAACATATCAAAAAACACCTGAACGATTACAAAAATGCAAAAATAAAATTAACATTTATATCTCTTTCGGTTTTTAATGATCTTTGTGTTTTCTTAAAAGGAGATGTAAATTTGTTTCATCAATTGAAAATACGAGGGTATGGAAAAGATAAAACGAATAGCCCTGGTGGCGCATGATAATCGTAAAAAAGATTTATTAGAATGGGTTGATCACAACTGGGTAAATCTTAAACGACATCATCTGGTATGTACAGGGACAACAGGCAGGTTGGTTGAAGAAACAATAAATAACAGATTGATAGAATCTGCCTCAGAAAAAATAAACGTAAAAAAACTTAAATCAGGCCCATTAGGAGGAGATCAACAGCTAGGTGCTTTAATTACAGAAGGATTTATCGATCTGATGATTTTCTTCTGGGACCCAATGCAACCACAGGCCCATGATGTAGATGTAAAAGCTCTTCTCAGGATCACTGTTTTGTATAACATCCCTACTGCATGTAATCGATCTACTGCAGACTTCATGATCACATCGAATCTGTTTTCTGAAAAATATCAACCGATAATCAAAGATTACAGCGGATATTTAAACCGAACCCTGTAGCTTTTAATTTACCCGGCTCCTAAGTTTGTTATTGAAATGTATTAAAATTTTAAAAGCTTTTGTCATCCGTTTCCTATTTCAATTGGGACAGGGCTTTTTCAAGACGGTCCATCGCTTTTTCCAGGTTAGAATCAGAATTTGCGAATGAAATTCGTATACAGTTCTCTGCTCCAAAGGCTTCTCCGGGAACAGTTGCAATATGACCCGTTCCTAAAAGAAACAAACATAAGTCCATGGATCCATTAATTTTACTATCTCCATTTGACTTTCCATAGAATGAACTCATATCCGGGAAAATATAAAAAGCTCCTTCTGGAACAGCACATTTGACACCTTTCATTTTTGAAATGCGACCCATCACGAGATCCCTCCTGCGAAGAAATGCCTGATTCATTTCAACCACACAGGATTGGTCTGAAGTAAGAGCAACTAAAGCAGCTCGTTGAGCAACAGATGTTGCTCCAGAAGTAACCTGACCCTGAAGTTTAACACATTCTTTTGTTATCCAGCTGGGCGCAGCCATATATCCAATTCGCCAACCGGTCATTGCATAAGCTTTTGATACCCCATTAATAACCACAACTCGATCCTTAATGGAAGGAAATTCTGCAATACTATTATGCTTACATCAAGAAATATGAGCAGAAGGATGTAGAGACA
>CAZKMG010000491.1:0-2823 GCA_964553465.1 uncultured Bacteroidaceae bacterium | reverse complement strand
CATTCAAACTTGAAATTATGAAGTACCTGAAAAAAAATTTCATCCTCCTTATTCTTTTTTCCAGCTCTTCCCTGATGAATATGACTTATTATCGGGAGATACCGGTCTATATGGATTCAAAACAATCCATTGATAACAGAGTGGAAGATTTACTGATGAGGATGACACTTGAAGAAAAAATCGGACAGTTGAATATGCCTGCACCGGGTTTGATGGCAAAAGATTATGATGGAAGGGTTGATGCTTGCAGGAAGTTTGCCGAAGGCTTGCTTGTGCCCAATATCGGACCGGCAGGAGGGTTTTTTGCACCAACCAGTTCTTTGGGAGAAGGGATTGGCCCTCAGGCAGAATTTTTGAATGAACTCCAGAAAATAGCCATCGAAAAAACCAGGATGAAAATCCCGTTGCTTATTGTGGAGGAAGGAACCCATGGGTTATTATCTCCCGGTGCCACTGTATTTCCAGAAGGACTGGCCATTGGAAGCACCTGGAATATGGACCTGGTCAGTAAAATTTATGCTGCAGCAGCACTTGAAGCAAGATCACGTGGCGTACATGAACTTGGGACACTTGTCATTGAGCCTAACAGGGATCCGAGACTTGGAAGAAATGAAGAGGGTTACAGTGAAGATCCATTCTTTTGTGCAAGGGTGGCTGAATCCATCGTTAAAGGAATGCAGGGTGATGATATATCAGCCAGTGATAAAGCGATATCACTGCTTTGTCATTTTCCGGGACAAAGTGAACCTGTCAGCGGACTTGAAAGAGGAGCCATGGAGATTTCCGAAAGAAAACTGAGAGAAGTATTTCTCCCTCCCTGGGTGGCCGGAATAAAAAAGGCCGGAGCGCTGGGTGTTATGGCCACTTACCCCGCCATTGACGGCGAGCCGGTTCATGGATCAGAGAAAATTCTGACAAAAATTCTACGGGAAGAACTGGGATTTAAGGGACTGGTATTTTGTGAAGGTGAGGGAATTAAAATTTTGGTGTACGAAAAAATTGCATCCACAATGAAAGAGTCAGGAGAAATGGCCCTTAAAGCAGGTGTGGATGTAAGCATCTGGTTTGAAGATGGGTATTTAAATGCACTACTGGAAAATGTCAGGGAAGGTAAAGTTTCTGAAGAGTTGATTGACAGGTCGGTAAAACGTATCCTTAAAATTAAATTTCTCCTGGGTTTGTTTGAAAATCCGTACGTTGATGTTGACAGAGCTGTTAAAATGAGCCTTACAAAAGAAAGTCGGGATATTGCCCTTCAGGCAGCTAAAGAAGGGATTGTTCTGTTAAAAAATGAAAAAGATCTGCTCCCCCTTGACAAGAAAATCAAATCCATTGCAGTCATTGGACCAAATGCTCATTCCAAAAGAAACCAGCTTGGCGATTATGTCTCACATGTCATACAACAGGATGTCTCGACAGTTCTGGAAGGGATTAAAGGGAAAGTGTCACCACAGACAAAAGTAAGATACGTAAAAGGGTGCGAGATCCTGGGAAATGAAATAAACGAGATCAAGGAAGCTCAAAGAATTGCAAAAGAATCTGAGTTAGCCGTTGTGGTAGTTGGAGAAAACCGTCGGACTGTGGGCGAACCCTGCGATGTTTTCGACCTGGACCTGACCGGACTTCAGGAACAGCTGGTTGAAGCAGTTTATGCAACCGGTACACCTACTGTCGTTGTATTAATAAACGGACGAGCGTTATCAGTAAGATGGATCGCTCAAAATATTCCAGCTATTCTGGAAGCCTGGAATTGCGGTGAGCAAGGAGGAAATGCGGTGGCAGATGTTCTTTTCGGTGATTACAATCCGGGTGGTAAATTACCGGTATCCTTTCCTAAACACGTAGGACAACTTCCAATATATTATAATTATAAACCTTCCAAAGCTTATTGGATGAATAGTGATCACAGCAGATGGGCTGAGCTTTATGTGAATGATAATATAAAACCACTATATGAATTTGGATTTGGGCTGAGCTATACTCAGTTTGAATATAGCAGCCTGAAGATCACACATGAAAAAACGCTACCCGCAGGTGATATTTTTATAAGTTTAGACGTTAAAAATTCAGGAAAAAGGGAAGGCACCGAAGTGGTCCAGCTATATATCAATGATGTAATCAGTTCAATGTCTACTCCGGTGAAGGAGCTCAGGGGATTTGAGAAAATAACCCTGGTTCCAGGGGAGAAAAGAACAGTCGATTTCAAGCTTAGACCAGAACATTTGTCCCTACTGGACAGGAATCTGAACCCAGTTGTTGAACCGGGAATTTTTGAAGTTATGATTGGCAGTTCATCAGAAGATATAAGGCTCAAAGGCGAATTTGAAGTCATAGAATAATTATACTTTATTCTTCCTGCAGATGAAGCCGGAAGCGAGGAAAAAGTAAAATTGAGGCTTTAGCCGAAATCCCGCTCTGCAGGAGGGAAAAAGTAACGACGTAACGAGGTGACGACGTGACGATGTGACGACGTGACGATGTGACGACGTGACGAAGATAAGACATCACGACATTACGACTTAACGAAGTAACGAGTGGAAAATTAAGAATTAAAACTTTATATCACGGAAAGAGAAGTGAAATGATTACCCCGTAGGGGTAAAATATTGGTAATAAGGGGCGAAGCCCCTGGAATATAGCGAATATCATAACAGCCTCACTCAATGAAGTATGTAGTATTCAATTGTTCATGTGAGGCTGAAGTCAAGGTCCCAGGAAGGAAAAAGAAATTGAAATAAAGTTAAATAAGTGTAAACATTTTTCGGTATTGTAAAGAATTTTGTGTAAATGAATTGGTAGCTGCATTAGGGACCCCAACCGGTA
>CAZKMG010000490.1:0-2834 GCA_964553465.1 uncultured Bacteroidaceae bacterium | reverse complement strand
TCCACGTCCACACGTGGGGCCAAAAGCGAACATCATCTTTTTAATCGATTCCTGGATAGATGATAAAAACGTAATTTTAGTCATTGAAATCGATCACGGGATTCCAATAATTAAGTAAAAACTGGGCAAGTTCCATCTCTCTGGTCGAGATATACGCATCATCAGCATAGTAGGAAATGAATTTCGGTGCTTCGATCCACGGAGTCACGAAGCTATCGAGGGAGAGCAATTCATACGAATTCTCGAGGTAATAATCGGAGACATCCACGTCCCAGCGGGCTTCAATTTGGCTATCGGTCATGAGTGACCCCATATCGGGAAAATAAACAGGGATTGCAAGAAGAGACACCTCTCCCGAGGTAGGGCGCTCCATAATGCTACTACTATGGGGTTGCTCGGATTCCATGACATATTGTTTCAAAGAAGATGCGGAATATTCTCCTTTCCAAAGTATTTTAAAAGATTTGTATTATTTTTCTGACTAATTGCGACTGTTTCCTGAATGTTGTGCGGATTAAAATTCCATTGAGCTGACGTCAGTCCAATTACCTCAAATTGTGGATCTGCAAGGACCCTGGCCACAGCAAACAGATCATCAATAGAATTTCCTGAATCTGTGTCAATTATGGCCGAGTACTTGATTTTTTTTGATTTACTTCCATATTTATTTACAGTATAGATAATTGAACTTACTACAGCAATAACCAGCAGAATAATAATGGCCCGTTTGATGTCACGGAGAATTTTCGAAATAAATCTCATGAAGTAAATATTATATGGTTCGGAGCAAAAGTAAATAATAAACTTGATTATTGAATTTCAGAATTTATCCAACTGTTTTTATTGGATGAATAGAATAAATCAGGATTCATTTGTTCAAAAAGCCAGGGATGTTTAAAGAAAGGACGCTAAATGTCACCAAATTTTATATATTTGAAAAATAAAGATCAATTCAGATAATATTTTCAATATTCTGATTATCTGTAATTTATTTGATTAAATTCTGATTAATCAATCTAATAAATATGAACTATGCTGCCTTGAAAAATCGATATGAATCTATGATTTACCAGAGGTGCGGAAAAAGTGGACTGCTCCTTCCTGCTGTTTCCCTGGGTTTATGGCATAATTTCGGAGGAGTTGATGTGTTTGAAACAGGTAGGGACATGGTTAGATATGCCTTTGACCGGGGTATCACACATTTTGATCTCGCTAATAATTACGGGCCGCCTCCTGGTTCTGCTGAAGAAAATTTCGGAAAGATACTAAAACTGGATCTGTGGTCTTATCGTGACCAGCTCATTATTTCTACAAAAGCAGGTTATTATATGTGGCCAGGTCCTTACGGGGAATGGGGTTCTCGTAAATATCTTATTTCCAGTCTCGATCAAAGTCTCAAGCGTATGGGATTGGAATATGTTGACATTTTCTATTCTCATCGCCCTGATCCGGAAACGCCTCTTGAGGAAACCATGCAAGCTCTTGATCATATAGTTAAGCAGGGAAAGGCATTGTATGTTGGTATCTCCAATTACAGCGCCGAGCAAACTGTCAAAGCATATGAGATTCTTGAAAATCTTGGTACCCCATGCCTTATCCACCAGCCCAAATATTCAATGTTCGAAAGATGGGTTGAGAACGGATTGCTTGACATTCTTAAAGAAAAGGGTATCGGTTGCATTCCGTTCTCTCCACTGGCCCAGGGAATGTTAACAGACAGATATTTAACCGGAATACCAGCAGGATCCCGAGCCAGTAAAGAACATGGATTCTTAAAACCGCACCAGATTACTGAAGAAAAGCTGAAAAAAATCAGAAACCTCAATATCCTGGCAAAATCCAGGGGACAAAAGCTCTCCCAGATGGCACTCAGCTGGCTTTTAAAGGATAAAAGAGTTACATCCGTATTAATTGGGGCAAGCAGTATTGATCAACTCAATGACAACCTTAATTGCCTTCAAAAACGCGAATTCTCGCATGCAGAATTAGAGAAAATTGAAGATATCCTAAAATAATGATGAGAAAGATTAACTGGGGAATAATGGGTCCTGGCAAAATTGCACATAAATTTGCTACGGCACTTGCCGGACTTGATTCTGCCCGAATTTATGCCGTGGCTTCAAGATCATCTGAGAAAGCCAATCTTTTTGCCAAAAAATTCGGAGTAATAAAAGCATTTGGAACCTATGAAGAAATGCTTGATGATCCAGAAGTGGATGTAGTTTATATTGCAACTCCACATTCATCTCATTTTGAGAACACTATGATGTGCCTTCAAAAGGGGATCCCTGTACTTTGTGAAAAACCGTTTACAATAAATTCCAAACAGCTTACTCAGCTCATTCAGGTGGCACGTGAAAAGAAAGTTTTTTTAATGGAAGCTATAATGACCCGTTTTCTTCCTACTATTGAAAGTACATTAGAAATTATAAAAAAAGGGAATCTTGGAAAAATAAAAGTAATTCATGCTGATTTTGGATTCAAGGCTGAATACAATCCTGACTCAAGGCTCTTTGATCCTGCACTTGGTGGAGGAAGTTTACTGGATATCGGAATATACCCTGTTTTTCTATGCCTCCTGCTTTTAGGTTATCCTGATAAGATCGCAGCTGTTAGTCTTAAGTCCAATACTGGTGTTGATGAATCAACATCCATATCCTTTGTATATAATAATGGTGCTATTGCTAGTTTATATAGTACTTTTGCTGCTCATACTGAAACCGGCGCTATCATATATTGTGAAAACGGGAGGATTCGCATTAATTCAAGATGGATGACCCTGAGTTCTTTATCCATTTTACCGGACAATCATGACTCTGAAGAAATAAGGTTCG
>CAZKMG010000489.1:0-2840 GCA_964553465.1 uncultured Bacteroidaceae bacterium | reverse complement strand
CAGTAAGTGATGTCCCTATCATCTTTGCAATTTCAGAAGCATAGGATACAAGCTCCAATGTTGACTTTTTGAATTTCCCATCCCAGCTTTCGGTAAATACTAATACTGCCATATATTGAATATTATATAGTTAATAATTAAATAACTTTTGCCTCATTCTGAAGGATATCTATAAGCTGCTCAGGATTTTCCTGGTCAATGAATTTACACGCTGAACGGGGGACTGGTTTTTCGAAGACTTTTATCTGAGTAAGTGGGTCTATGTGTACCGGTTCAAATATTTTCACAGGCTTTGTCCTGGCAAGCATTATGCCCCGCATTGCAGCGATTCTTGGTTCTTTGGCAATACCTTTCTGCACAATTGCAACGAATGGGACGGGAACTGTCAGGACCTCTTTACCTCCGTCTATTTCACGTGTCAGAACAGGAGAGTCGTTTTCTATCATGATACTCGACACCGCAGATACCGATGGTATGCCAAGAAACTCAGCAACCATTCCCCCTACGAGAGATCCGTTATAATCGCTTGATTCGATACCACACATGATAATATCATACTTCTCATTCTTTATTACTTCAGCAAGCTGGGCTGCAACAAAGTATGCATCAGATGATTCGGCATTAACTCTGATTGCATCGTCACCTCCGATTGCAAGTGCTTTACGAATTGTCGGTTCAGAAGAAACAAGACCTACATGTGCAACGGTAACCGATTTTACACCTGAGGAGGGATCATCTTTCAGTTCAAGCGCACGGGTGAGAGAGAGCTCATCCCAGGGATTTATTACCCATTGGATACCTGTTGTGTCAATAGATGTATTCCCATCAATCAATTTGATTTTTGTTGTTGTGTCGGGGACATTGCTGATACATACAAGGATTTTCATTTTAATATTATATAGTTTATTGTAGTTTACCCGAATTCTCGTTATAAATAGTCTTTTTCAAAAGTGTCAAATATACTAATTTATGTATCACTTCCAAATCATCAGCAACCTGTTTAGATAAAATAATGATATTCAATCCCTTCATTATAAAAATTCAATTATTTTAAAACGATGGACAACAAATATAAAATACTTTATCCAAATCTTTTTAATTCAATTAGATATTTTATGGGAGCTACTATATGCTAACTTCAAAGCTCTCGGGATTGAAATATCCCGGTTGAAAAGTATAGTAAAAAAATGTTTGATACAAAACATCCTTTGTAAATTCCCTGAACTTTGTGGTTGATTATCTTTCATGAGGTCCATTTCACTTGGAGATCATTCAAGCCTGTGCTGTAGGTCCTCCAAAATTCATTGGAATAACAGGCCCTCCCGAACCCTCTACATTCTTTATTGGCCCATGAACAGATTCATACTTTGCAATATTATCTTTAAGAGCAGACATTAATCTCTTAGCATGTTCAGGTGTAAGAATTATTCTTGATTTGACCTGTGCTTTTGGTACTCCAGGCATAATTCTAACAAAATCAATGATAAACTCGGCTGCAGAATGAGTGATTATTGCCAGGTTTGAATATATCCCCTGTGCAATTTCATCATTCAATTCAATGCTAATCTGTCCTATATTTACCTTTTCATCATCCATAGGAGTGATTTTTATGATTTATTCTTCAACTTCCTCGGTTGAAATACTAACCGGAGAACCGGATTTAAGTTTTTCATATTCTTCTCTTGAACCTACCACGAGATTTTGATAGGGTCGGATTCCTGTTCCTGCCGGAATAAGATGACCAACTATAACATTTTCTTTCAATCCCGCAAGAAAATCAACCTTGCCAAAAATGGCAGCTTCATTCAGAACTTTTGTAGTTTCCTGGAAGGAAGCAGCAGAGAACCAGCTTTGAGTTTGTAATGCAGCCCTTGTGATACCTTGCAAAATCTGGCTGGATGTAGCAGGTACTGCATCCCTTGCTTCAATCAACCTCATATCCTTTCGGCGAAGCATTGAGTTTTCATCTCTGAGTTTTCGTGCAGTAATAATCTGACCAGGAAAAAGGCCTTGTCCATCCCCAGGCTGGGTAACCACTTTCTTACCATAAATCCAATCATTTTCATCCATAAATTCCCATTTATCCACAATCTGTTTCTCAAGAAATTTAGTGTCGCCCGGATCAATAATTTCAACCTTCCGCATCATTTGACGTACAATGATCTCAAAGTGCTTATCATTAATTTTCACACCTTGCAGACGATACACCTCTTGTACTTCATTAACTATATATTCCTGGACTTTAGTCGGCCCTTTAATAGCAAGAATATCAGATGGAGTGATTGCCCCATCGGAGAGTGGCATTCCAGCTCTAACATAATCATTTTCCTGAACAAGTATTTGTTTTGAGAGGGGGACCATGTATTTTTTTACCTCACCAGCCTTTGATTGTATAATAATTTCTCGGTTCCCTCTTTTAACTTTTCCAAAGGTTACTTCTCCATCAATCTCAGAAACAACAGCAGGATTGGAAGGATTTCTTGCTTCGAACAATTCAGTTACCCGTGGGAGACCCCCAGTTATATCACCTGATTTCCCAACTGCCCTTGGGATTTTAACCAAAATATCACCCGCAATCACCGGATCTCCCTCATTTACTGATATATGTGCCCCTACCGGTAGATTGTAGGATTTAAGCACTTCGTTAGCTTTATTAACAACGCGAATTCCTGGATTTTTAGTCTTATCCCTGGTTTCAATAATAACTTTTTCGCGATATCCCGTCTGCTCATCTGATTCTTCACGAAAAGTGATACCATCTATAACATGTTCAAATGAAATTATACCATTTACTTCCGTGATAATAACTGCATTATATGGATCCCACTCGCAGATAAGTG
>CAZKMG010000488.1:0-2855 GCA_964553465.1 uncultured Bacteroidaceae bacterium | reverse complement strand
CCAGTAATCAATACCCTTGCATCAGTTGGAGCAACCCTCTCAATCATTTCCTTTACTCTGAGTATAGCTGGAGAATTTCCTATCATGTCGGAGGTTTTGTTAACTTTTTTCTTTAATACGCGGGTTTCTGATATTAGTGAGGATTTATCCATAGCGTTTCGGATAGTAATCAAAAGCCTATTTAAATCAAGTGGTTTTTCTATAAAATCATATGCCCCCTTTTTTATTGCTTGTACTGCAGTGTCAATATTTCCATGACCTGATATCATAATTGCTTGAGCATCAGAAGACAATTCAAAAATTTTCTCGAGAACTTCGAGGCCATCCATTTCGGGCATTTTAATATCACAAAGAACAATGTCAAAATTGTTGTTATTAAGTTTTTCCAATCCTTCAGACCCACTTGATGCTAGTTCTACTTCATAACCTTCATATTCAAGAATTTCTTGTAAAGTTCCACGGATACTCTTTTCATCATCAATTACAAGGATTTTTGCCATATTCAATTGTTTTATTATATATTCAGAATTTCAGCTATTATTCCTTCTTTCAATGCATAGTCGGATTGAAAAATTTTATGAAGCTTACATTGTTTTAGCGTAAAATTAACAAAAATACTTGCCAGAACTATCATTTCCACTCGAACCGGCTCCATACCAGGCATTTTCTTTCTTTCTTCCAAGGTTGATTTAAGCAGCATCTTATGAAGCATAAGGTAATCGCTTTCAGAAATTTCATGGATTGAACTGTCCTTTAATGAATATTTTGCAGGATAAAGATGTGAAAGAATTGAAGAAAAAGTTTCAAATGAGCCGGATGCTCCAATTAAATATGAGGGTTCATAGATCTGAATGGCATCGAAAAGGGGTTGCAATTCCTGGTTAAAATATGATTCAATATGTTCGATATCCTCCTGGTTAATAGGATCATTAGGACTAAATTTTTCAAGCATTCTTGCCATACCAAGGTTAAAACTAAACTTCCAGAAAATTTTCTTATTATTCGCGATAATAAATTCATTACTCCCTCCTCCAATATCCAGAATCAGTGCAGGATCATTTCCCATATCTGTTGATAACCGGACACCTCTGTAAATCAATTCGGCTTCTCTTTCACCAGGAATAATATGAACATACATATTAAATCTTTCCCTGACGGTTTTAATAAATGCCCTGCCATTGTGCGCATCCCTGATTGCAGATGTACCAAATGCATAAATCTTCTCAACATTATATCCCTTGACAGTTTCAAGATGATTTTCTATGGCTGTCATTCCGCGTTTAAAGGCATCTTCTGTAATTATCCTTTTATGAATACCTCCCTTTCCAAGATTTACAGGTTCTTTGGAGGAATGAATAATATTTAAATGTTTATTATTAGCTGTATCTGCAATTAATAAATTGAAAGTGTTAGTTCCGAAGTCTAGAATTGCTATCTGCATACCTTAAATATTGGAATGAATATTTTAAACAATTTTTGTAAAAACATAAATAGTATTTAGAATTATGACTGAGTTTATGGAGTGATCTTAAATCTTAAAATTAGTAAATAAAAGAAAGTTTTTAGTGTTTTAAAAACGCCAAAGCCTCAATTCGAGATAAAAAAATTGTAAGAATTGACTACTAATTATCAGAATGTAAAATAATAAAGAATTATTTTCTTTCGAATTTTAATTTTTATATCTGAGCCATTTCCCTAATTCTTTATAAGTTATTTTCTTCCCATACATCAAAATACCTGTACGGTATATTTTTCCAGCCATCCATGTTGTCCCAATAAATGTAATTACCAAAATAAAAGCTGATAATATTAGTTCCCAGAATGCAGGATGAAAAGGGATTCTTGCCATCATTACTACAGGTGAAGTAAAAGGAATAAGACTAAACCAGAATGCAATATTACCTTCAGGATTATTCATGGTGTTAATCATAACGAAGATGGCGACAATCAGAGGTACAGTCACAGGCATCATGAATTGATGAGTATCAGTTTCATTATCAACTGCTGAACCTATAATAGCAAATAAAGAAGCGTATAGCAGATATCCTCCAATAAAATAAAAAAGAAAAAAGCCGATGATGAAAATGAAATCAACATCACCAATTGATGTAAAAATTTCCTCAAGAATTTCCTGTTTGGGTTGGTTTATTTGAATTTCGGTTGTCTTTGGACTTGTTTTGTCACTTATAATATTCTGAACAGAAATTTGCTGAGTTGATTTTTGAGATATATCTGGGAAGAGGGTTTTTTGAATACCTAGTACAAATAGCAATGTCAAAGCCATCCAGAGAACAAATTGTGTAAGACCTACCATACCAATACCAATGATTTTACCCATCATTAGTTGGAAAGGTTTTACAGAAGATACTATTACTTCAACAATTCTACTTGTTTTTTCTTCAATAACCCCTCTCATTACCTGAGCCCCGAACAGGAAAATAAAAAAATAAATCAGCATCCCACTTCCGTAGCCTATACCCATTGCTAGTCCGGTATGACTTTCTTTTTGTTTCCCGTCTTCGGACCAGGTAATACTCCTGAGGTTAATGTTTGTCTCTGCTGATTTAAGCAATTCATCAAGATTTTCAATATTTTTTGCTCTTAATTTTTGTTTTTCAATCTCTTTCTCAATGGTATTCTCAATATACATTTTTGTGGAGAGACTCGCCTCTTTATTGGAATATAATATTGAATTATTGGTAGATATTATGTCTTTAGGAATATAAAGTATTGCACTAAACCCATTATTTTTAAAATTGTCCTGTAGTTTTTTCAGATCAGAATCCTTTGGATAGACAAATTTAATATATTCCGTCTCCGGGAGTATACCTGTAAGTAAGTTAGAGTTGTCAATT
>CAZKMG010000487.1:0-2897 GCA_964553465.1 uncultured Bacteroidaceae bacterium | reverse complement strand
TGGATGAAAAAACAGGAAACCTTACTTCCAGAGGAAATAAAATCATTGCAAATACCCCAATGGGAAAATTTGGTGAACCAAACGACCTTCAGGGAGCCGTCCTTTTTCTCATTTCTGATATTTCAAAATTTGTAACAGGTATATGTATACCTATTGATGGTGGATATAATGCATTTGGAGGAGTATAATCTCTATTATTTTATTGTTGGTAACTTATAAGAAGATATGATATGATTTATTTTTCAAGAGGTGGAGAAAATGTTGATCTTTCAGATGAAGACCTGAGGAGTGGATTATTTGAAGCATTAGGAAAGCTTGGACCAAAGAATAGAGTGATTGCCATTCCTCCTGATTATACAAGGTTTCATAGCCGTGCCGGTGAGATGACCAGGTATGCATGGGAATATTACAGACAAAAAATGAGTGACATTTTACCTGCTTTAGGGACCCATACACCTATGACCGAGAAGGAAATATCCAGTATGTTTGGCAACGTCCCTTATTCTTTGTTCAGAGAACATAACTGGCGGACTGATATTGTTAATCTTGGAGAAGTTCCTGGCTCCTATCTGCATGAAGTCTCAGAAGGAAAAGTTAGCTATTCATGGCCAGCACAGGTTAATAAATTGATCAGAGATGGAAATCATGATCTTATCCTGTCAATCGGTCAGGTTGTGCCTCACGAAGTAATTGGATTTGCCAATCATAATAAAAATATTTTTGTCGGTACTGGCGGGGCTGAAGGTATTAATAAGAGCCATTTTCTTGGAGCAGCATATGGTATGGAAAGAATTATGGGAAGAGCCATTACACCAGTTCGAAAGGTTTTAGATTATGCCTCAGAAAAATTTACAACGGGAATGCCCATAGTATATGTACTTACCGTTTTGGGAAAAGATGATATAGGAAAACTTAAAACACGGGGATTATTTATAGGTGATGACAATGAATGTTTTCTTCAGGCAGCTGAACTCTCATTAAAAGTCAATTTTGAAATTCTTCTAAAACCCTTAAAAAAAGTGGTCGTGTACCTTGACCCTTCCGAATTTAAAAGTACGTGGCTTGGCAATAAAAGCATTTACAGATCAAGGATGGCTATTGATAATAATGGTGAACTTATTGTCCTTGCTCCCGGTCTAAAAGAATTTGGGGAAGATAAGGAAATAGATAGACTGATCAGAAAATATGGGTATGTAAATACACCTGAAATTCTCAGCCTTGTAGAAAAAAACGAGGATCTCAGAAATAACCTTAGTGCTGCAGCGCACCTTATTCATGGATCAACCGAGCATAGGTTTAACGTAACTTATTGTCCCGGGTATCTTTCAAAGGAAGAAATTGAATCTGTCAATTATTCTTTTGGTGACTTACAAATGATGATGAAAAAATATAATCCGGAAAAGCTTAAAGATGGATTTAATCTCATGCCTGATAATGAAGAGGTGTTTTTTATTTCTAACCCTGCACTTGGTTTATGGGCATTTAAGGATAGATTTAAATCAGGTCATGAAATCTGTTAAAATACTGATAGATAATAAAATACCTTTTATCAAGGGAGCCCTTGATTCAATTGCTGAAGTAATATATCTGGATGGATCTGATATTACCACAGTAGAAGTTAAGGATGCCGATGCCATGATCATTCGGACAAGAACTACCTGTAATGCAAGTTTACTGAAGGATTCAAATGTTAAATGCATTGTGACGGCCACTATAGGATACGATCACATCGATACGAAATATTGTGATCAACACGGCATTTTCTGGACAAATTCACCTGGATGCAACTCATCATCGGTCGAACAATATTTTGTTTCTGCAATTCTCGAATTGGTTTCCAACCGCAATTTAACACTGAATGATATAACACTGGGTGTAGTTGGAGTAGGAAATGTTGGATCTAAAGTGGCCCGTGTTGCCAAGGTATTGGGGATGAATGTATTATTAAACGATCCTCCCCGAAAGAGAATGGAGGGAGACAATGGTTTTGTTAGCCTTCAAACTATTCAAAAGGAAGCTGATATAATTACTTTTCATGTTCCCTTGATTATGGAAGGAAATGATAAGACCTATAAAATGGTGAACGGTCATTTTTTCGAACTTTTGGCAAAGCCAGTATACCTGATTAATACTTCACGCGGAGCTGTTATTGATGAACATGATTTAATTTCTTCTTTGAATAAACGTACTGTCATTTCTTGCATTCTGGATGTCTGGGAGGATGAACCTGAAATTAACACAGAATTATTATCCCGAACAGAATTTGGAACCCCGCATATTGCTGGCTATTCAACTGATGGAAAGGCAAATGGTAGTTCGATGAGTGTTCAGGCAGTGAGCAGGTTTTTCGGATTGGGGAAAGACAATTGGACCCCCAGGGATCTGCCTTTACCGAAGAATAATAATATTCATGTGGATTGTAAGAATAATGCAGAACCGGAATTAATAAGAAGAATATATTCTGAAACATACTCAATTTTAGATGATGATACATTGCTAAGGAATAATCCATCCAGATTCGAATATTTAAGGGGATCATACAGGATAAGAAGGGAACCTAAAGCATTTTCTGTACATTTAAATAATAATCCATACGATAAACTGAAAAGAAAATTGGAAAGCCTTGGATTTATGGTTTTTACATGAGTCAATAATTTAATAGTTCGAAATAATTGGAAATATAAATTTGTTTATTTATTTGTTAATCAATGATTTGTAAATTAATGAATTATTTTATCACATATAATTAACTTTTAGCATGAAAAAATTAGCAGATATTGGATTAATTGGTCTTGCAGTAATGGGTGAAAACCTTGTACTAAATATGGAGCGCAATGGATATACTGTTGCAGTGTATAACCGGACGATTGAAAAGGTAGATAAATTTGCATCCGGTA
>CAZKMG010000486.1:0-2904 GCA_964553465.1 uncultured Bacteroidaceae bacterium | reverse complement strand
AATTCCTTGGCGAAAAAAACGACACACAAATTCCAGCTTTACATGGGAATTTTGTCATTTGCTATTTTGAGTTTTCACCTTTTCTGCTGGATGAGATGAATATAACTACTGAAAGGAATGAATTTATTGACTTATGTTACAATTAGCATGTGTCATATGATTATTTGAAACTTTATAAATATTTATTTTTATTCCATGTCTCACCTGTTTTTTAAATATTCGACCGTAGCAAACCTTAAGAATGCTAAAATTATTTGTAAAAATATAATATTTGTATGATGAGAACATTGTTGCTTGTAATTATTATTATTTGGTCTTATCATTTTCTGAATGCACAAAACATTATTAAAGGAAAAATAACAGATCAGGATAATGTTCCGCTGATAGGGGCAAC
The DNA here is from genome assembly GCA_964553465.1 of uncultured Bacteroidaceae bacterium. Taxonomy (GTDB): domain Bacteria; phylum Bacteroidota; class Bacteroidia; order Bacteroidales; genus CAZKMG01. Next base: position 2,510 of record CAZKMG010000486.1, on the reverse strand, counting down.
AATTTTTCTCCCGGAATTAAATAAAGGTACTATATCTGATAAAAACGGATTCTATGAATTGTCTAATTTACCTAATGGCAAATTTAAAATTCAATTTTCTTATATTGGTTATTTAAATAGAATAGAGACCATTATATTATCAGGTACAGGTTTTGAGTTGAATATAACGCTCCAAATCACCATAGTAAAAGCAGATGAATTAGTTATTACAGCTGGTTATAGTTCTACACAGCATGAAAATGCCGTAAAAATTGAAGCTCTTAAATTAGACCTACCGGATATAAAATCAACTCCAAATTTTACGGAGATACTTACACAAATACCAGGCATAGATATGATATCAAAGGGTAGCGGTGTATCAAAACCCGTAATAAGGGGGCTCTCCATGAATGATATATTAGTATTAGACAATGGAGTACGTTTTGAAAATTACCAGTATTCTGACCATCATCCTCTGGGAATTGACGAATTTGGAATTGAAGATGTTGAAGTCATAAAGGGTCCGGCTTCCCTGCTCTATGGTTCTGACGCAATTGGCGGGGTCATTAATTTCATTAAGGAAAAGCCCGCCCCTGTGGGCAGCATTGCCGGGGATTACACTATGCAATTGTTTTCAAATACACTGGGAATGACTAATAATTTTGGAATAAAAGGAGCATCAAAAAATTTATTTGGCGGAATCAGGATGGGACAAAAAACTAATTCCGATTTCATGCAGGGGGGAGGAACTTTTGCCCCAAATACTCGTTTTAATGAATATTCAATAAAAACAAATGTGGGGTTTACTGGGAAAATTGGAACATTTAAGTTATTCTATGATAATAGCAATCAAAAATTAGGGTTGATAGAGCAAGAAGCTATTGAATCTATTCATGGAAGAGGCCGTAAGTGTGAAATATTTTACCAGGAATTCAATACTCACCTGTTATCCTCACAAAATAAGCTCTACTTAGGCAATATGAAATTAGATGTGAATTTTGCTTATCAAAATACCGAGCTTATTCATTTTGGAGAAATTGACTCTTTTGAAATTCAAATGAGTCTTGCTACCTTAACTTATGAAACTAAACTTTATCTGCCTTCTGATAAATACTCTGATTATATCCTGGGTTTTCAGGGTATGAATCAAACTAATACAAATTTAAATCATAGAATGACGAAATTATTGCCGGATGCCACTATTAATAATCATTCAGTTTTTGGTTTATTGCAACGTACATTATTCAGCAAGCTTAAATTGCAGGCAGGAATCCGGTATGATATCAAAACAATAGAATCTCAGGCCATTGGAATTCCGGATTCATCAAATTATCGTGGATCGCTCGATAAAAACTATGGAAGTCTCAGTGGTTCATTTGGGACAACCTACCATCTAACTGATAAATTTTTAATCAGGGCTAATGTAGCAGCAGCATACCGGACCCCAAATTTAGCAGAGCTGACATCAAACGGTCAACATGAAACAAGATATGAGTTTGGTGATCAAAATCTTATCCCCGATACCTCTAAGGAATTCGATATAAGCATGCATAATCATAAAGAGAATTTCACTTTTGATCTGGCAGGATATTACAACATGATCAATCACTATATTTACATCTCCCCAACTGGTGAAACAACAAGTACCGGTATTCATATTTATAAATATTTGCAATCTAATTCTTCCCTAATAGGAGCAGAAGGTGGAATACATTATCATCCGGAATCAATGAAATGGCTTCATCTCCAATCTACCTTTTCATCTGTTGTGGGGAAACAAAAAAATGGAGACTACTTACCATTTGTTCCGGCAAGCAAGTTAAATTTTGAGGTTAGAACTGATAAGGAAAAACTTTCTTTTTTACATAAAGCTTTTCTATTGTTGAATTTAAATACAGCATTTAATCAGAATAATGCTGCACCGGATGAAACAGTAACCCCCGGTTATGTTCTTTTTGATTTATCAATTGGGGGAAATATTAAAATGAAAAACCAATTCATTATAGTAGGTATAAGTGCAACCAATATTCTTGATAAGAAATATATTGATCATTTATCAACACTTAAAGAGGTGAATTATTTCAATCCGGGGAGAAATATTACTCTGACATTTAAAATTCCTTTTGAAATCAGCTTCGATAAATAATCATCCTCTAATAATCAATCCTGGGAGGTAAGGGAATATATATTTGGCAAACTCAGTCCCCGAACTAACAAATACAATTCTACTATACCTGTTATGTCAATATAACTTACTATACCATTATACCATTTGGGTAAATAAAAAAATAGTACTGCTATTTGAATGATATAACTCTCATGTAAAAAACCTCCTGGCTAAACTGGCAGACAAATAAATTTATTTCTACCTGTTGTAAGTAAAATAATTGCCTTTGTGCTCAAAATTAGATGCTGTTTTATAACTCAAGAAATAAATGATCTTAAAAGGTCACAACTCTTAAAAATACTGACCAGGGTGTTTTTTGAACATTAAAAAAGTCTAAATTTGCTTTTCCCATAAAAATGGAAGG
>CAZKMG010000485.1:0-2905 GCA_964553465.1 uncultured Bacteroidaceae bacterium | reverse complement strand
CCTTGCCTGGATATACGTGATGGCCAAACTGTTAAAGGAATTAATTTTTTACATGTAATTGATGTAGGGGATCCTGTCGAAATGGGAGCAAAATATGCAAAGGATGGTGCCGATGAATTGGTTTATCTGGATATCACTGCGACTCATGAAAAAAGAAAGCTTTTTGCGGATTTGGTGAAAAAAATTGCCAGACATCTTAATATACCCTTTACTGTGGGGGGTGGAATCAATGAAATGGCAGATGCCGACAGATTGTTAAGTGCTGGTGCTGATAAAATTTCCATTAATTCTTCTGCGGTTCGCGATCCAGAGTTTATTGGAGAAATTGCAAGAGCCTATGGCAGCCAGTTTGTTGTGGTTGCTATTGACGCTAAATTTGAAGCAGGTAAATGGTGGGTTTATATAAACGGGGGACGAATAAAAACTGAAAATGAGATGTTTAGTTATGCAAAAGAAGTTCAGGAAAGAGGTGCAGGCGAAATATTATTCACATCCATGAATCATGATGGTACAAAAAATGGTTATGCCTGTGAAGCAATTTCTGAACTCTCAGCTAAACTATCAATACCAATCATCGCCTCTGGGGGTGCAGGTAAATTAGAGCATTTTACTGAAGTTTTCAATAATGGGAAAGCTGATGCTGCTTTGGCAGCCAGTATATTTCATTATAATGAAATTCCGATATCTTCATTGAAAGAATATCTAAAAGAACATAATATTATTGTCAGATAAAAATCATACTAATGGAGCTTGATTTTACAAAATTAAACGGATTAATACCAGCAGTAATACAGGATGATTCAAGCGGAAAAGTCCTGATGGTTGGATTTATGAATGCGGAAGCAGTTCAAAAGACTATTGACACTAACCTGGTTACATTTTATAGTCGTTCACGTAATAAAATGTGGACAAAAGGTGAAGAAAGCGGTAATTTCCTGCAGGTTAAAGAGGTTATCCCAGATTGTGATCACGATACCTTACTTATAAAGGCTCATGCAATTGGACCTGTATGTCATACAGGGCAGGATACGTGTTTTAATGAACCAAACACCGGTAGTGTTTCTTTTTTATCTGTTTTGCAGGATCTTATACACAAAAGAAAAGAAGATCTACCTGAAAAATCTTATACTGCAAGATTGTTTAAAGATGGATTGAATAAAATAGTTCAGAAAGTCGGTGAAGAGGCAATTGAACTGATTATTGAGGCTAAAGATGATAATGATGAGCTCTTACTTAACGAAACTGCAGACCTAATGTACCATTTATTGGTACTGCTTTCAGCAAGAAATAAAGATATCCGTGATGTGGTAGCTGTACTTGAAGAAAGACATATTGAATGAATTATACATGCAACACCTTTGAAACTAAGGATATTCGGAAATGACAAAATCATTTTTCAAGTGCTTACTCCCGAATATTCCAATTTATTATAATCAAAGTATAGAATGAATAGGAGCACATCCATGGAAAGACAATTAAAATAAAACTTTTCAGGACTCAGGCTTTATGGGACACCTGTGTTCTCAGCACTATACAAACTCTTCCATAGTTTTCCTTATAATATCAATAGCTTCATGAAGTTGCTTCTCTGTTATCACCAATGGAGGTGCAAATCGGATAATATGCTCATGAGTAGGTTTGGCAAGCAACCCGTTTTCTTTAAGCGCAAGACAAACATCCCAGGCTGTTTTATTATTTTTTTGCCGTATCACAATTGCATTTAATAAACCTTTTCCCCTTACAAGCTCTATCATCTCGGAATTAATTTTATTCAACTCAGAACGGAATATTTTGCCAAGCTTCTCAGCATTTTCACTGAGTTTTTCGTCTTTGATCACTGAAAGGGCAGCGATACCAACTTTGGCGGCAATTGGATTTCCTCCAAAAGTAGAACCATGTTCACCCGGTTTGATTACGAGCATGATATCGTCATCAGCGAGAACCGCTGAGACAGGATAAACCCCGCCTGAAAGGGCTTTCCCAAGTATAAGAATATCGGGTCTTACACCTTCATGGTCGCATGCCAGTAACTTTCCGGTTCTGGCAATTCCGGTTTGTACCTCATCAGCAATAAATAAAACGTTTTTTTCTTTACACAGGTCGTATGATTCTTTAAGGTAGCCTTCATCCGGAACAAACACACCTGCTTCACCTTGTATTGGTTCAACAAGAAAACCTGCTACATTAGGATCTTCAAGAGCTTTTTTCAATGAAGGAATATTATTATATGGAATTTTAATAAATCCAGGAGTAAACGGGCCAAATCCACGGTAAGAATCAGGATCAGTGGACATTGATACAATGGTTATCGTTCGTCCATGAAAATTATTCTCACATACAATAATTTTGGCTTGATTTTCAGGTATCCTTTTTTTCTCATAAGCCCATTTACGACAAAGCTTAAGGGCTGTTTCATCACCTTCAGCACCTGTATTCATGGGTAATACTTTGTCATAACCAAAGAATTTTGTTACAAATTCTTCATATTCACCCAACACATTGTTGTAAAAAGCACGCGAAGTCAGGGTCAATTTATTAGCTTGTCGTATAAGAGCATCAACAATTTTTGGATTGCAATGGCCTTGATTAACAGCTGAATATGCCGAGAGAAAATCGAAATAACGTTTCCCTTCTACATCCCATACAAAAACTCCCTCACCTCTTTCAAGTACAACAGGAAGCGGGTGATAGTTATGGGCTCCAAACTTCTCTTCTCTCGTAATGTAATCCTTATGGTTCATCCCGATTATTTTTAAATGTTATATAACGAAAATTAATACATGCGAAATTAATTATTATTTATTATAGAATAAGTATATTTAATTATTTAGAGAATAAATAATAATTAAATATTATGAAACGAGCATGTTCGTTAAACACAAATATGGATGAAAATCTTACATGC
>CAZKMG010000484.1:0-2910 GCA_964553465.1 uncultured Bacteroidaceae bacterium | reverse complement strand
CTGTTTCAGATATTAAAATTACGGGCAATAAAATAACCCATGAAAAAATTATTCTGAGAGAACTTACATTCCAACCCGGGGATACTCTTTCATCTGACGATCTTTCATCAAATATTTTGCGAAGTAAGGATAATGTGATGAATACTTCCCTGTTTAATTTTGTCACCATAGAATATAATATCATTGAAGAAAGTCAAATTTCTTTTAATATAAGTGTCGTTGAACGTTGGTACTTATGGCCTGTTCCGATTTTTGAGCATGCTGATAGAAACCTGGGGGCTTTTCTAAAAAATAAAGATTGGAATAAAGTTAATTACGGTTTGCAATTAAATTGGAATAACTTTCGGGGTAGAAAAGAAAATTTATTACTTAAAGCACGTTTCGGTTATAAAGAACAATACTCCCTTATATATCTCAAACCTAATTTTGGGAAAAATCAAAGATTAGGAATTTCAGCTGGAATAAACATGTTTCGTATGCATGAAGTAATGTTCTCGACATTGAAAAACAAACCTGTCTTTTTAAATTCCAATAAAATTTATCTTTATGAGGATCTCATTCCTTCAATAACCCTGCTTTACAGAAAATACCTTTATCTGACTCATTCATTGATGGTTTCTTATACTCATGTCGTATTCCGGGATTCTTTAAACCACATGGATTTTCTCGGTATTCCGTATTCCCAGAATAGTAAGTTCTTTTCCCTTGAATATATGATGGAATATGATCTTAGAAATTCAAAATATTATCCTCTTCAAGGTAAGTATTTTAGAATTATTCTCCGACAGAGAGGATTAGGCTTTATCCCTGAATATTCTGAAAACAGAACTTCATTACTAATTTATGGTTCATATCACAAAAAGTGGAGTAATCATCTGTACCATAACCAGGCAGTCCGATTATATTTTTCTCCTGATAAAAGGGAACCTGGATATTACCGGAGCGGGATTGGTTATATAGCTTATATGAGAGGATATGAATTATATACAGTTGAAGGAACCTCATACGGTATTCTTTCAAATAATATAAAATATTGCATCCTCCCAGAAAAAACTTTTACTATTCCCGGTATTCCATGGTCACAATTTAATAAATCACATGTTTCTATCTATGGAAATGCTTTTTTAGATGGAGGGTATGCAAGAGGGATTTACCCCGATCCAAATCAAAATTCATTTGTAAATACTTTGCTTTATTCTGTGGGTATAGGATTGGATTTTGTAACATATTATGACCAGGTATTACGTCTCGAAACTTCTATTAACCACCAGGGAAATTGGGGTTTCTTTATCCATACTGAATTTCCATTTAATAGATGGTAGAATTATATCATAATAAATCTTAATCATCAGCACCTCCCCATAAATTTGATTAGTTAGCTATGAAAGCCAATGGATATTCCGAAAGGAAATTTTCTTTTCAAATACCGGGTGAATTGAAAATTACTATTTGTCATATGAAGCATTAATTAATTTTGCTTTAATATTAATTTCTGAGGATTTATTTTACTCTTAATATTCTTCATTTCAGCCCAATAAATGGGTAAAAATAAGATTTTCTTTTTTTTGCCTCCATGTACGATATTTAGGATTCCGTCACATTAATAGATATGGAATTCCTTAATGACATTATCCAATTCTTTTTCCCGGAATTATGCATCGCTTGCAAACAGTTACTCACATCAAAAGAAAAAATTCTCTGTACATCCTGTTTTTATCATTTACCCAGAACAGATTTCCATAAGTTTAGTGATAATCCTGTATCTCAATTATTCTGGGGAAGAGTAAAAATCGAGATCTGCGTTTCATGGTTCTATTATTTCAAAGGAAGCGCTTATCAATCAATAATACATAAATTAAAATATAATGGGAGAAAGGATATTGGTATCGAAATGGGTAAAGCTTTTGCTGCAGAAATTATTTCATGCCCTGTTTCGCAGGTAGATTATCTGATCCCTGTCCCACTCCATCCAATGAAAAAATATTTGAGAGGGTATAATCAAAGCGAAATGATTGCCCGTGGAATGTCTGTCATTTTAAATAAAAAAATGTTAACTGAAGTCCTGTTCAGAACCTCCTTCACTGAAACTCAAACCCGTAAATCCCGTTTTGAAAGATTCATTAATATGGAAGGCAAATTTGAGATAAAAAATAAAGCATGCATTCTGGGTAAACATATTTTACTCGTTGACGATGTTATTACCACCGGATCAACTATAGAAGCATGTGCACAAGTATTATCTGAGATCCAGGGTGTTAGAATAAGTGTCGCATCCCTGGCTGTTGCCTGACCATATTCATTAAACTAATTTGATTTTCAGACGAGGATAACGATTTGGAAAAAATTTAAAGGGATTATATTGCCCTAAATATTCTTTCATTCACCGATATTCTTTAATTAATCTTTCTTTTAGAATTTGCAATCCTATACCGGCTTTTTCCTGGATAAACTCATATTTTCTGCTCACAGGAGCCATCAGCTTATTAGGATCAACAAGAAAAACTGGGCAATTTCCTGGTATGTAATCTATGAGACTTGCTGCAGGATAGACATTCAATGAAGTGCCAACAACAAGAAAAATATCCGCTGACCTGCAAATAACAATGGCATCATCCATTTTAGGGACAGGTTCTCCAAACCAGACAACATATGGACGAAGCTGATAACCCATTTCACAAAGATCACCTTGATTTAATTCTGTACCAGATATTTCATAAATCAGTTCAGGGAAAAATGTACTTTGAGCTTTTCGAAGCTCACCATGTAAATGTATAATATGTTTGCTTCCAGCCCTTTCATGAAAATCGTCCACATTCTGAGTGATGATATGAACATCAAAAAACTGCTCCAATTCAACTAATGCTGTATGCCCGGGATTTGGTTTGGCGTTGACCATCTGACGCCTTCTAT
>CAZKMG010000483.1:0-2912 GCA_964553465.1 uncultured Bacteroidaceae bacterium | reverse complement strand
TCTAACTTATTTCAGCATGTGTCAAAGTTTTTCTACTTTTTATTTTAATAGCATTTTGCCGATGAAAAAAAGGATATGTAATCAAAATTACTACAGCTGAAAAGGCTGCTGAAATATGCATAGCGTGCCTCATTCCAAGAACATCATGTAAGTATCCGATAAAAATATAACCAATCGTTAAACCTGCACCAAAATGAAAGGCCCATATAAGTGATTGTCCTGTTGTGCGCAAGTGAGGAGGTGTATGAGATTGAACATATTCTACTGCTCCGACAAGAAAAAATGAAATGGTAAAACCATGAAACATCCCAATAAATATAGCTATAGACGGATTGGAAATAAAACCATACAGGATCATCCTTCCCATAGAAACAACCATAGCAAGAAGTATGACAAATCCGGCACTAGTTCTTTTAACCATTTTTGCTCCAAAGATAAAAAAAGGAATTTCGCAACCGGCTTGAATAAAAAATGCAATCCCAACCAGGGTGTTTGTTGCACCAATCTCTGTATAATAGAGATTTATAAAATTATATAAGGAAGCAATACTGATTCCATATAGGAACATCAAAAATAAAAAAATAACAATCCTGGAATTTCGGAAAAAAATACCTAAGCTTTTATATGTAACTAATCCTCTACCCGTTAATGGTTTTGGAGGTAGCGATAAAAGGTTAAAGAAAAATAGGATCATAAAAAGAATAGATGCCGTGTAAAAAATAATATTGGTATTTTTTCTTGCATAATACCCAACGATTATTGAAGTTAATCCATAACCAAATGAACCCCATAACCTGATTCTACCATAAGTAATTTTTCGATTTACCCTACTCAAGCTGATAACCATGCCATCCACTAATGTTCCAATGGGTTGTTGAAATAGTGCGATTACTATAATAACAACAAGTATTGAACTATACGACTCTGTTTTTGAAAGCAAAAGAACCAACATTGCACATAAACCAGTAAGAAGCAACAATGTGCGATAACTTCCTTTCTGGTCTGCAATCATTCCCCAGAAGGGAACTACAAATGCACTAACCATAATATACATGGAATTGAATGATCCTATCTGTAACCCTGTAAATCCAAGCCTTTCAAGATGAATATTAAAAAATGCAACCCATGAGGCAATAGCTGAATATCCTATTAAGTAATACAAACTTAGTTTTGTGGATTCCTGCATATGTAAAACTGAAAATATCGAATAATGATGCAAATATAATTTTAATTGTTGAAGCTACGAGATGAGTTAACTGGTATTCATTTTTATATACATATAAAAATTCAATTATTTAATCCATCGTTAAATATGAAATATAATAAGGAAATGAGAATAAATTTGATAGAATTCTATTCTTATATTTTCTTAAAAACGAGTGCACAACTAATACTAGTTCCTGTTATCTTTGCTTCCATAATTGAAATTGAATTAAATAATATTGATAAACTATTGATGAAACGATTTATATTCCAGGGATTTATCCTAAGTATTTTTTTTCTATTGATCCAATATCTAAATTCCGGGCTACTTGAAGGGCAGATTTTCGAAAATAATTTTCATCCTGTATGTAAAAAAGACCCTGCATTCTTATCTTCAGACACTCTCTGGGTTGAAAATGTTTTGAAAGGACTTGATCTGGATGAGAAAATCGCGCAATTATTGATGGTTACTGCTTTTTCAAACCAGGATGAAAAACATGAGGAACAAATCATAGAAATAATTAAAAAATATCGTATTGGAGGGTTGATATTTTTCCAGGGACATCCTATCTCTCAATCACTTCTTATAAACAGGTATCAAAAAGAATCGAAGATTCCGATTTTAATTGCTATGGATGCAGAATGGGGACCTGGTATGCGACTTGATAGTACTTTAGCTTACCCCAATCAAATGATGCTGGGTGCAATCCAAGATGAAAACCTAATTTACAAGATGGGTTATGATATTGGAAAACAACTAAAAAGACTTGGGGTACATATTAATTTTGCTCCGGTTTCTGATGTAAATAACAATCCTCAAAATCCAGTAATTAATTACCGTTCCTTTGGAGAAGATCCTCAAAATGTTGCTCAAAAAGCTGAAAAATATTATCGCGGACTTGAAGATGCTGGTATTATAAGTACAGCAAAGCATTTTCCAGGGCATGGAGATACGAATTCTGATTCTCATAATACACTTCCTGTACTTATGCAAACTAAAATCAGGTTGGATTCGGTAGAATTATTTCCTTTCAAATATCTTATAGACAGGGGTATACCTGCAATCATGACTGCGCACCTGAATATCCCAGCATTGGATAGTACCAAAAACCTCGCCTCATCCCTGTCACCAGTTATTGTTGATCAATTACTTAAAAATACGCTCGGGTTTAAAGGTCTTGTCATCACCGACGCACTAAATATGAAAGGAGTTTCAGATTATTTTGATCCTGGTGAGGCTGAAGTTGCAGCTTTTAAAGCAGGAAATGATATTTTATTAATGCCTGCAGATATTCCAAAAGCAATATCTGAAATTAAAAAAGAAGTTAAAAGAGGTCATATTTCCGAAGAGGAGGTTGATAATCGATGCCGTAAAATACTATTTGCTAAAGCATGGGTTGGGCTCAATCATTATCAACCAGTTAAAATAGATTCGCTTACAATTGATTTAAATTCACCTGAATATAATGCTTTAAGAAGAAACTTGATTGCCAGTTCCCTGACTGTAGTTAAAAACCGGAACCAGGTATTACCCCTTTTTCGTTTGGAAGACTTTGATATAGCCACCCTGACAATTGGAAATGGAGAACCAGATTCGTTCTCAAAAACATTAAAGTTATATTCAAATACAAATACATTTTTTATCTCCAGATTAGCACCACGAGCGGAATTTGATTCCCTTAAAAACAAATTTTCAAAATACAATATAC
>CAZKMG010000482.1:0-2942 GCA_964553465.1 uncultured Bacteroidaceae bacterium | reverse complement strand
CTTAATGCTTAAATATTACTTGGGGATTTGGGGATATGGTTTTTAGGAATATTTCAGTAAGGTTAAATTTTGTTAATAATGCTCTGATTCTGTAGTAATTAAATAAATTATGTCATAACTTTAATATTATTAAATTCAGATTTCTCAATAAATCAATAATTATAACATATTAGACTAGCAAAATAACTACAATTAATAATGTAAAATCTCATGCTATGAAAAAAATTATTTATTTTATAATTGCCTTAACTTTTTTACCTATATTTTCTCAAGCACAAGACACTAATTCTAAAGTTAGAGAGATTGGAATTAATCTTAATGGTCCATCTTCTTTTGGAATACGTTATAGATCAGGAAACGAACAGTCATTACTAAGATTAACTCTTCTTTCAATTAATGGAGAAAATAGCAATAATAAAGATTCAGATGGCTCTATAAAAAGAAGCTCAATAGGATTTGGATTTAATATTGGATTCGAAAAAAGGAGATCCATTACTAATAATTTATGCTTTTACTATGGGTCAGATTTACTTAATTCATACAATAGAGAAACTTATGAATATCCATCAACAAATCTATTTTCTGATAATTCTAAGTATTGGACTTTATCTCCAGGACTAGGAATTATACTGGGATTTAATTATAAAATAAATAATGACATCAATATTTCAGCGGAAGTTGTACCTTCTATTTGGTATTCTTATAGCAAAGCGACTTATGGCAGAGATGATGGTAGTCAAACCAAAAATACAACCACACGATTTAAATACGGTTTGAGTAGTTCTGCAGCCAATTTAACATTGTCTTTTAGGCTAGGGAAATAAGAACTAGTTATAACACGGGTAGTTTGGGGAATATGTATATCAAACTTTTACTAAATTCCACTCCCAAACTCCCAAATAATACATCTTTCTGTATATCAATTGTATGTGAATTATATTTTAATTATACTAATGTATTACCTGGGAATTTGGGATCGGGATTCTGGGATACTTTGATATAGTTTTATAATTATAATCACAAGCCTCTTGGATTATAGTTCAAAAGCCGGACATCTTGATCACATGCGACAGAACCTTGTTTTTCATTTAAAGCAAGAATAAACTATATTTACAATCCAGATCCAAAACATAATATTAATTCATGGATAATTAAATCATTTAAAAATGACTAAAGCAGATATCGTTAATGAGATTTCCAAAACCACAGGAATCGAAAAGGTAACCGTACAGAAAACAGTTGAAGCTTTTATGGGAAACATGAAAGACTCCCTTAGCAAGAATAAGAATGTATACCTTAGAGGCTTTGGTAGCTTTGTTGTTAAAAAAAGGGCTAAGAAAACAGCAAGGAATATTTCCAAGAATACTAGTATTATTATTCCAGCACATTCGATTCCTTTATTTAAGCCATCTAAGACATTTATTAGCAAAGTTAAGAGTAATGTTAAGTAATGAATTAAGGGTTCTGTCGCATATGTAAAAAGACAACCATTTCACCTCAACCTAAACAATTCAGGATTCTTCATCTCAATTGCTTTCAAGTATTTATCCCTTATCCAGAAAAAATCCTTATCAGTAATACTTTCAAGCAATATCCTGCTGTCATCAAATCTTCCTTGGTTCCTGAGGATTTCAGCTTTCATTAACAGTTCTGTTGTACTTTTCTTATCCAGCAAATGAAATAGTTTTTCAATATTTACTTTATTGAAATTACTATATCTATTGGGGAACAAATTGATTAATGAGTTGTTACCCCTGAAATGATCGTTGAATAACCACCAGAGTTGAACTCTGACATATATTTCCTCAGTTCTGTTGCGAATAGCATCGGAATCAAGGGATTTTTGATATTCCTGATAGGTTGGGAAATCGATAAAGCTAATAGCAGCCCATTTCTTTTCTTTCTCTACGAATTCAGTTCTATACTTATACCAGATTGAATCGACCTCTTTAGCATCCTCTACCCAATAGAATTGATTACACTGACTGCATAATACAATCTTAGGGAATTCAGGGTGCATAGGAGCGATTTGTTTGCAATCTGACCATAGCGAAGCCCCAAAGGTATTACTGCTAAGTAAAGTTTCGCGCTTTGCATGTTGCCCGCAATGTGGGCATTTGATGATAATAGTTGGTCCTGGTAACATAATTTCATGTTTTAGTTTATTAATATTTATTAAGGATTATTGAAATTGAAATGAAGCCTTCCTTTGAATTTTTTAAGAAGGTTTATAAAATGATTAACTTAGTTCGAAATATTATAAGTAAGGGAAATTTTATATCTGATTATTATGAATGAAATTGAATTATTTAATAAGCTGCTGATTGAATTTCCAAATTGGATCTATAACAAGTACCCCTTCCCGTCACCATATAATGGGAAGGACAAAATAAAAGTCATAATACTTGGTGCCGATCCAACTCAAATTATTGACGGTATTCCAAAACATTTTGAAACTGTTTTCGACTTAGATAATTGGGATAAATCTCCATTTTGGAATATGATAAGACTTAACATAAACCTGATACCGAATCTTGCCAAGGAAAATATTTATGTTCAGAATGTTTGCCGGAATTATTTTAGGCAGGAAACGACTAAGAATAAAAAATGGAACACTATTGCCAGAGAATATTGGATCCCTTTTTTAAAGCAAGAACTTGACAAGTTATTTAGCTCTAAAATCCCCATTCTTATGACTACTGAGTTTATTTTACAAGCTTCTTTAATTAATACAAAAAGAAAAATTAATGCTGAGAATATTTACAGGAATCAACTTACTATACCTCAAGAGGAGAATTTATTTTCAAGAGAACTTTTAGCCTTTTATAGGCATCCTAAATATTCTTTAAAAAACTGGCCTTCTTATACTGAATTTATTTCAAAAAGAATTGAAAATTAATCCGGATAGCTATTTAAGTATTCTAATAGCCTGAAATTGGTCG
>CAZKMG010000481.1:0-2964 GCA_964553465.1 uncultured Bacteroidaceae bacterium | reverse complement strand
AGTTATGAATTAAATGGCAGCCCAACAATCTTGTATGCTGGCAGGATTGGTTTGGGAATTGAAACATCATTGGAATTAATTGCTAAAGCAATACAACAGGTAAACGAGGAATTAAATATATCTATTAAATTTATTTTACAAACGCAGGGGAAACCCAAATGGATTAAAAATTATAAATGTGTTGCACATAATAATTTTGTGCCATATAATGATCTGCCAAAAGTATTTTCTGAAACCGATTTCCTTCTTTTACCCTATGATTTTTCTCCAAAATCAATAAAGTATATTAGGTACTCAATGCCCACTAAAGCTCCGGAATATATGGTTAGCGGTACTCCCATTATAATTTTCGCACCAGAAGCAACTGCAATTGTAAATTATGCAGAAAAACATAAATGGGCGCAATTAATTAAAGAAAATAAAATAGAAAGTATATCAAAATCAATTAAACAATTAATTGAAAACAAAGAATTGAGGAAGTCTCTGGCACAGAATGCAAAAAATATTGCAGAGAAAAATCATAATTCAGTTAATGTTACAAATCATTTTAAAAAAGTAATTTGTTCATTAGTACCATCCGAATCATAATCCTCAGTTAAGGTTCTTTCGTAAAGTTAGTTGTTTTAATCACTTGAGTTAAATGTACAATATAGTAATTGGTATTCCCACCTTTAAGAGGCCGAAAATGTTGCAAAAGTTAATTCTCAATATTATCGAATGCAATATAAATGAATTATTAATCAAAAGTATTAATATTATTGTGGTTGATAATGACATTGATAAAACTGCGGAACCAATTGTTAATGAACTTAAAGATAGTTATAGTGATTCCTGCAAATTAAAATATTATAATTATCCGGTAAAAGGTCTTTCAAATGTTAGAAATGAATTATTTATTAGGGCTCTCGAATATAACCCTGATTATATTGTATGTATTGACGATGATGAATACCCCACTTCTGAATGGCTAAATCAATTATTAATAACCATAACTACAGTTAAAGCAGATATTGTCCAGGGTCCCGTTATCCCAGTATTTGAAAGCGAAGTTTCCCCTTTTATTTCTAATTGGTTTAAATATAAAAATCTCAAAAACCATCAAAGAGTAGATTTCTTCTGGACAGGTAACTTTATTATTAGTGTTAAATTTTTATTAGAACACAAAATTAAATTCGATGAGCGGTTTAATTTTACAGGTTCTGAGGATTCGCATTTTGGTGTTACAGCTTTAAATTCAGGGGCAAATATTTACTGGGCAAGTAATGCTATTGTATATGAGACTATTCCAGCAAAAAGAGCCAAACTAAAATGGTTAATAAAGAGGAGTTATAATGGAGCTATAACATTCGGATATATTTTGAAGTTAGAGAAAAATTATTTTGGATTATTGAAAAAGACTTTTATAAGTATAACATATTTCTTTGTCGGAACGATAGCTTTAATTGTTATCCCTTTTCCGTTTAGATGGAAATATTGGGGCATCCTTAAGATATCAGAAAGTATGGGTGGATTTGCAGGTTTATTTGGCATACGGTTTCATGAATATGCAAAGGATAGATGAACTGGTATATTTTTTTCAACAATTATAATTATAATTTCCTGATCATTAAAGGGAGATAATGAATATAATATAATGACAATTAATTCAATAATAATTAATTATAACCATAGCACCTACTAATTTAAAATAAATATGTGTGGAATAAATGGATACGTTTCGTTGAATCATTCAATTGATATAAAAACCCAGGAGGATCTCAAATCAAAAATTAATCTGATGAATGACTTGGTAGCTCATAGAGGTCCTGATTCAGATGGCATTTATATTAAAAATCCTGTTTGCTTTGGATTTAGGAGGTTAAGTATTATTGATCTAACGGATGACGCAAATCAGCCCATGCTAAGCAGTAATGGGGAAATTGTAATTGTTTTCAATGGCGAAATTTATAACTACATTGAGATCAGGCGTGAGTTAATAGATAAGGGATATATATTTAAAACACAATCAGATACAGAAGTAATCATAAACAGCTATATTGAATATGGGGTTTCATGTGTAGAGAAATTCAACGGAATGTGGGCATTTGCAATTTATGATTTTCGGAAAAACAGATTGTTTTGTTCCAGAGATCGTTTTGGTGTAAAACCATTTTACTATTATTTAAATAATGATTCTTTTTTCTTCTCAAGCGAATTGAAATCCTTGAGTCAAATTTGTGATTTAAAAAAGGCCAATCTTACTAAAGTATATGAATATTTAGCTTATGGATATAGGATAAATGATGGTGAAACCTTTTTTGAAAATTGTTTTGAATTATTGCCCGGAACAAATTTAATATGTGAAAATAATCAAATCCATTTTCAGAAATTTTGGGAATTAGGGATGAATAATTTCAAGCATGATAATTCCTTGAGTTTTCATGAAGAATATAGTCAACTATTCGAGAGTGCTGTTAGATTAAGATACAGAAGTGATGTTCCAGTCGGTATTCTTCTGAGCGGAGGTTTTGATTCTTCATCCATTGCAAAAGTGACGGATAATTTAATAGAGAAGGGTGAATTAGAACAGAATGAAATTCACGCATTTATTGCATCCTTCCCAAATTTTAAAGATGATGAAACTGCCATTGCCAGAGAATTTATACAAACATGTAAGCACATCAAATTGCATGAGATGATCATTGACTCTGAGAATACTGTCGACGATTTTGAAAAAACTATCTATGGATTGGACCACCCTGTTAGTTCATTTGCCACTATTGCCCATAATAATATTATGAAAAAATGTAAAGAAAGGGGTATTAAGGTTGTATTAAATGGGCAGGGAAGTGATGAAGCTTACGCAGGATATGTCAGGTATATATCTGGTGTTCATTTACTTGATCAATTATTATCTCGAAATGGTAATTTCCTTAATGAATTTCATCATTTATATTCCAAAAATAAATATTCAATACCACTTTT
>CAZKMG010000480.1:0-2976 GCA_964553465.1 uncultured Bacteroidaceae bacterium | reverse complement strand
TTCATTTCAACCATAAATCCAGACTTGTGCTTGAAAAATCCGATCCAATTATTGTAACATCCCTGGAAGCTTTTGCATCTGGTGTAAATCAATATATTGAAGAATTCAAAGATAGGCTTCCGCTTGAATTTTCTATTTTAGGTTATAAACCCGAACCATGGGAACCTCTTCATACGATAAATCTGATTGGTTATATGTCATGGAATCTCTCCATGTCATGGACAATCGAAACGGCTTTATTTAAAATTGCCCAGGTTGTCGATATTGATCATGTAAAGGAACTGATACCTGATCTGGATTTGCAGAGACTATATGTACATCCTGATTTTTCAGCTGTTATGAAAGATGAATTGGTTTCAAACCTGGACAATATTGACAATATTATCCATGAAATAGGATTACAGATATTTCAAGGTTCGAATAACTGGGCTGTGGCAGGAGAAAAAAGCGTTACTGGTAAACCCCTTTTTGCCAACGATATGCACCTGGGACTAAATGTTCCAGGAATTTGGTACCAGATGCACCAGGTCATCCCCGGTAAATTAAATGTTACCGGGATTGTACTTCCCGGGCAACCTTTCATTATTTGCGGGCATAATGATAAAATTGCTTGGGGAATGACTAACGTGATGCTTGATAATATGGATTTTTATATTGAAACACTGAATCCTCAGGATTCAGGAATGTATAGGTTCAACGGGAAATGGATTCCTCTCATCATGGAAGAAGAACTTATCTTTACTAAAGAGGGTGATACAGTAAAAAGAATGAACCGGTTCACACACCGGGGGCCAATAATTTCAGGTTTTAAGGCGATAAAGGATAAGGTGATCTCGATGAGATGGATAGGAATGGAATTCAGCAATGAAGTCGAGTCGATTTATAAATTTAACCGGGCAGGTAACTGGGATGAATTTCGTGAAGCTGCAAAGACATTTATTTCAATTAGTCAAAATATTGTATTTGCAGATACTGCTGGTAATATTGGGATGCAAACATCAGCGGGGATACCTATCCGTACTGGTAGTAGGGTTTTATTTGCCCCTGGTGATACATCTCTGTTCGATTGGACAGGATTAGTGCCATTCCAGGAGTTACCCTATACATATAATCCTGATTGTGGGTTTGTAGCTTCTGCAAACAACCGCAGTGTTGGAGATAATTACCCATATTATATTTCATACTGGTTTGACCTTCCTAATAGATACCAGAGAATTGTTGAAGGATTGACTTCAAAAAAAGTATTAAATATCGAAGATTTTAAAGCAATACAAGCCAACCAGAATTCAAGGTTGGCTGAGGAGTTCGTTCCTGTGATCCTGAATTCGCTGCTACCGTGTATTGGAAAAATGAATGAAACACAAATATCCGGATTGATGCATTTGCGGGAATGGAAATATGATATGGGAGTTGGGAGTGTAGCCTCAACAATTTTTGAACAAACTTTCCAGGAAGTTTGCAAAGCTATTTTTATGGATGAGCTTGGAGCAAAACTTTATAATACTCTTGTTGAACAGGATTTATTGCCAACTTATCTTATGGACAAGCTAAGGGTGAGCAAAACCTCTTTATGGTGTGATGATATTTTAACCTCTGACAAAAAAGAAACTTTTCAGAATAATATAGAATCAGGATTTGTTTCAGCTATTAAAATCCTTACAAAGAAATTTGGCGAAGATGTTAACACTTGGGAATGGGGGAAATTACATACATTGTCGCTGAAACACCCTTTGGGGAAAGTCAACATTCTAAACAAGATCTTTCATCTCGACCGGGGTCCGTATGCTGTTGGAGGTAGTTTCCATACCGTTAGCCCATATTCATTCCCATGGGCAGATGCTTTCAAAGCAGATGCTGGGTCTTCCCACAGGCACATTTTTTCTGTCGGTGATTGGGATAACTCAATTTCGGTAATACCCACAGGCAACTCTGGAATACCTGCCAGCAAAAACTATTGCGACCAGACAGAAATGTATCTTAACTATGAATATCATCCTGATCCATTTAGCCGGGCAGAGGTTGAAAAAAATATTGTATCAAGGATGATAATAAAACCTTTAGATTAAGTTAGATAAAACTCAACACTATCTGCGCACTATTGACCTCATTCAATTTTATCAAGGGCCTCCATTAAGAGGTCATTCAGGTAAATGACATTGGAAAAAACAATCACAACAATGAATGAAGTATACTCTTTACAATTAAATTAAACAGGATATAGACACTTAAAGGATTCTATGTTAGGTTTAATAGAACATCATTAATCATTATTTATAACACTAAAATTACTGATTTCATTAATTAAAAACCTTAGGGGAGATCTACTTCAGTAATATATAGCTTAATGATGAATTAATTAATGAAGTGGCCGGGATAATGAAAGACATTTATACTGGGAACCAATTGATATATTTAAATGAGCATCTATACTGTGTAATGACCATAAAAGTTATCATAATGTATTTTTCTATCTTTCACTGTTAATTAAGATTTTGAATTTAAAATTTATGTATTTTTATCCTTATGAAGTTTATATGTTTCAGAAAGCAAAAACTTTTATGAACTGAGTTTACTCGCATCCTAATTGCAACAGCTCTTAGCAGTCGCTCTGGTCGTGTTTAACATTTTTCATACATATGGACTTCCTAATAGCTTTGATAATAAATTTTATATTGATGAAAAAACGAGAAATTCTTGGAATAGATATTGGTGGCTCTGGCATTAAAGGTGCCATAGTGGATACTAAGACAGGTATAATGCTTACATCACGTTTTAGAATTGTAACACCGGTTCCTGCTACGCCTGTTTCAGTAACAAAAGTAATTCATGAGATCGTTAAAAAATTCAAATGGAAAGGAGCTTTGGGTGCGGGATATCCCGGGGTAGTTCAAAATGGAATTGTGAGAACTGCAGCAAATGTTGATTCAAATTGGATCAATACACCAATTGAAAAATTAATTTCGGAAGTGACCGGAT
>CAZKMG010000479.1:0-2986 GCA_964553465.1 uncultured Bacteroidaceae bacterium | reverse complement strand
CTACTTGGTTATAAAACCCATGCTGACTATGTCCTCGAAGAAAATATGGCAAAAACCCCTGAAAAAGTGAATGAATTTCTTGATTCGATCTGGGTAAAAGCACTGCCGGTTTCTAAAGCAGAAGCCTCTCAATTACAAAAATTGATAAATCAGGAGGGAGGCAAATTTAAACTTGAACCCTGGGATTGGTGGTACTATGCCGAAAAGCTGAGGAAATTAAATTACAATATTGATGAGGAGGCATTACGTCCGTATTTTGTTCTTGAGAATGTCAGGAACGGAGCCTTCGATGTTGCTCATAAACTTTATGGTATTACTTTTGAAGAGCGGAAAGATATTCCTATATATCACAAAGATGTACAGGTATTCGAGGTAAAAGATTCAGATGGCACACACCTTGGAATCCTTTACATGGATTTTTACCCGAGAGCCAGTAAGCGAGCAGGTGCCTGGATGAGTGAGTTCCGGGCACAAGAAGTTAAGGATGGTAAGGATATCCGGCCTGTTGTTACTACCAATTTCAATTTTTCCAAACCTGTAGGAGATAAACCTGCCCTTCTTAGCTATGAAGAAGTAACCACACTTTTCCATGAATTCGGTCATGCTCTTCAGGGCTTGCTCTCGAAATGCACTTATCGTAGCTTATCAGGGACATCAGTAGCAAGAGACTTTGTGGAACTTTGCTCACAATTTATGGAAAACTGGGCTTCAGAACCAGAAGTTTTAAAATCTTTTGCCATGCATTATCAGACTGGGGAGCCTATCCCTGAATCATTGCTGAAAAAGCTTGAAGAAAGCAAATATTTTAACCAGGGATTTGTTACGGTTGAATATATGGCTGCCTGCTTGCTGGATATGGGCTATCACACTTTATCCCAGCCTGCTGTGGTTTATGTCCCTGAATTTGAAAAAGCTCTCCTGGATAAGGCAGGAATGATCCCCGAAATCATTGTACGTTACAGGACCACTTACTTCAGTCATATCTTTTATCATGATTATTCTGCAGGCTACTATAGTTATATCTGGGCTGCAGTTCTGGATTCAGATGCTTTCCAGGCTTTTAAAGAAAAGGGTGATATTTTCGATCAGGCTACAGCTAAAGCATTCCGTGATCATATCCTGCAGACAGGACATACTGACGATCCAATGAAGCTTTATGTGGCATTTCGAGGCAAAGAACCGGATATAACCCCGATGCTTGTTAAACGTGGACTTATCAGGGAGAACAAGAAATAGGGATTGTCCAAAATAACAGCTTCCCGAGCGGCACAAATTAGATTGATGGTGTTCATTATTTTACACTATGTGAAAGATTATTTGCATAATCTGAAATAAACTCACAGTATTTATTTAAACCTAAAATATTATGACAAAAGTCTCATTTATTCTTCTAATGCTGGCCTTAATGGGTTTAACAAACTGTACAAATAAAAATAAGGAATCGACCTGGGACCTGATTTCTCCTTCCGGAGATCTGAAATTGAGAGTTGAAACCGGGACGGGAGATCAGGACGGAATGCTCTTTTATTCAGTATTTTTTCTTGAGAATGAAAAGGAAATTACTGCAGTGAACAGGTCCTCTCTCGGAATAGCTCATTCAAAATCAGATTTTACAAAAGGTCTTCATGCTACTGGTTCTTCAATTTCTTATGTACAGGATATTAAATATGAAATGTTAATAGGTAAACGGAAAGCGAATGATGTAACAGCACGGCGCATAGAGATTGAGTTTGTAAATTCATTGGGAGATACAATGATACTGAAGTCATTGGTGTTTAATGAAGGCGTAGCTTTTGCATATTCCATCTCAGGATCAGGTGAAACGATAGAAATAACAGATGAAATAACAGGCTTTAACATCGGTCCGGGAGGTAAAGTATGGATTCAGCCCTATGATACGGCTTCAAGATATACTCCTGCATATGAATACGGGTTTCTCAACGGGATAAACACAGGTGTTGCATCTCCAAGTCCCGCAGGCTGGGGGTTCCCTACCCTCTTTTATTCAAATGGATTATGGATTTTCATTTCAGAAGCTGGGTTAAACGAAAATTATTGTGGCATGCACCTTAGTCCGGATTGTGAAAATGGTGTATACAAAGTTCAATACCCCTCACAGAATGAGAGCCTTGGATTGGGCTCCTCCAATCCTGTCGCAAAAACTCCATTTGTCACCCCATGGAGGTTTGTATTGGTTGGGAAAACTCTCGCCCCAATAGTTGAATCAAATATCACATTTCACCTTTCAGAACCATCCTCATCGGAGGATATCAGCTGGATTAAGCCAGGCAGGGCATCCTGGGGCTGGTGGTCTGACCATAACAGTGGCACTAACTATACAGAACTTAAAAAATTTATAGATCTTGCCGCTCTAATGGGATGGGAATATTCATTGATTGATGCTAACTGGGATTTGATGAAAGGCGGTAGTGTTGAACAGATCATTGAATATGCAAAATCAAGAAATGTCGGGATAATGTTATGGTATAATTCAGGAGGTCCAAATAATGATGTAACAGAACGGCCGAGAGACCTCATGTATGATCCGGTAATACGCCGCACTGAAATGGAAAGGATAAGTAAACTGGGTGTCAGGGGCATCAAAGTGGATTTTTTCCAGAGTGACAAGCAATACCTCATTAAATTGTATCATGATATAGCCAGAGATGCTGCCCGTTATAAACTATTATTAAATACTCATGGCTGCACAATTCCAAGGGGATGGTCAAGAACATTCCCAAATTACGTTTCAATGGAGGGTGTTCGCGGAGCTGAGGCATATACTTTTTCCGATTTCAGTAAATATGCGCTTTCCCAGAATACGATTTATCCATTTACAAGAAATGTAATAGGCCCTATGGATTATACTCCTGTTGCATTCACCGATTACGATAAAGATCATATCCATTTAACTTCATATGCCCATGAACTGGCACTTTCTGTTGTTTTTGAAAGTGGAGTAATTCATTTTGCTGATCGAGTGAGT
>CAZKMG010000478.1:0-2988 GCA_964553465.1 uncultured Bacteroidaceae bacterium | reverse complement strand
GTGTAAGGGTATACACAACTACTCCAAAAAAGCCTAATTCTGCGATGCGAAAAGTAGCCCGGGTAAGGTTAACTAATCAGAAAGAAGTAAACGCATATATTCCAGGAGAAGGTCATAATCTTCAAGAGCACTCCATTGTTCTTATTAGAGGAGGCAGGGTTAAGGATCTTCCCGGTGTCAGATATCACCTGATACGTGGTGCACTGGATGCTTCCGGAGTAGAAGGAAGAAATCAGAGACGTTCTAAATATGGCACAAAAAGACCAAAGAAAAAATAATAAATTTTTATAAGTAATGAGAAAAGCGAAACCCAGAAAAAGAGTTCTGTTACCAGATCCCAAATTCGGTGATCCATATGTAACCAGGTTCGTCAACAATCTTATGAAAAAGGGTGAGAAAAGCATCTCCTATCATATCTTCTATGATGCTATTGATATCGTAAGTCAGAAAATGAAAAACGATGAAAAATCTCCACTGGATATTTGGAAACAGGCTCTAGAAAATATTACTCCCCAGGTTGAAGTAAAAAGCCGGAGGGTTGGGGGTGCAACTTTTCAGGTCCCTATGGAAATCAGGGCCGACAGGAAGGCTTCTATTGGAATGAAAAACCTAATCTTTTTTGCCAGAAAGCGTTCAGGAAGATCTATGAGCGATAAACTGGCTGCTGAGATTATTGCAGCTTATAATAATGAAGGGGCTGCTTTTAAGAAAAAGGAAGATACTCATAAAATGGCTGAAGCCAACAAGGCATTTGCTCATTTCAGATTTTAATTTTCTCTCAAGGAAGACAAAAAGAAGATGAATCAGGATCTGAACTATACTAGAAACATTGGTATCATGGCCCACATCGATGCAGGGAAAACCACCACTACAGAAAGGATTCTTTTCTATACTGGAGTGACCCACAGGATGGGTGAGGTTCATGATGGAGCAGCTACCATGGACTGGATGGTTCAGGAACAGGAGAGAGGAATAACTATTACTTCTGCAGCAACTACCTGCTTTTGGAAATACCTTGAGAATGATTATAAAATTAACCTGATTGATACACCCGGTCATGTTGATTTTACAGTTGAAGTAGAGCGCTCTTTGCGTATTCTTGATGGCGCCGTGGCTATTTTCTGTGGTGTTGGAGGAGTAGAACCTCAGTCTGAAACTGTTTGGAGACAAGCAGACAAATATGACGTGCCCAGAATAGCATTCATCAACAAACTTGACAGAGTAGGTTCTGATTTTCAGCGTGTTGTTTCCGAGATAAAAGAAAAGCTTGGAGCTAATCCAATTCCAATTCAACTCCCTATTGGAGCTGAAGAAAGTTTCCGAGGTGTAGTGGATCTTATTCACAGAAAAGCTGTAATATGGCATGACGATGCTACACTAGGTATCAGATATGAATTAGAAGATGTTCCAGAGGATATGGTTGAAGAGGTTGAAGAGTGGAGGGAAAAACTGGTTGAGGCTGTTTGCGAATCAGATGATGACCTTCTTGAAAGATTTTTGGAAGACAGGGATTCTATTTCTGTTGATGAATTTATGAAATATGCAAGGAAAGCTACCATCAAAAGACAGATTGTACCTGTATTTGCAGGATCTGCTTTTAAGAATAAAGGCATTCAAAGACTTCTCGATGGTGTGTGTTCATTATTACCAAGCCCATTTGATGTCAAAGCAATAACCGGAATTGAACCGGATACCGAAAAAGAATTAGTTAGAGAACCATACCCTGACCAACCTCTGGCTGCATTGGCGTTCAAAATTGCCACTGATCCTTTTGTGGGTAGACTCGTTTATGTGAGAGTGTATTCTGGAACATTAAAAGAAGGAACCATGATATATAATCCGAGAACGAGAAAAAAAGAGAGGGTAAACCGGATTTATCAGATGCATGCAAACAAACAAATTCCTAAATCAATTATTGAAGCAGGAGATATTTGCGGGGTTGTGGGTTTTAAAGAGTTCAGGACTGGAGATACAATTTGTGCAATCAATAAACCTATTTTATTAGAATCCATGGATTTCCCCGAACCTGTCATCAGTGTAGCCATTGAACCCAAAACCCAATTAGATATTGACCGATTGGGCATTGCCCTGAATAAACTTGCCGAAGAAGACCCCACTTTCCAGGTAAGAACTGATGCGGAATCAGGACAGTGTGTTATCAGTGGCATGGGAGAACTTCACCTCGAGATTTTAATTGACAGATTAAGAAGGGAATTTAAAGTGGAATGTAATCAAGGAAGACCGCAGGTAAATTATAAAGAAGCACTGACAGTAACGATTGAACACCGTGAGGTATTTAAAAAACAAAGCGGAGGCAGGGGCAAATTTGCCGATATACAGATAAAGATCGGACCTGTTGATCCAGAATTTACAGGACTTCAGTTCATTAATTCTATAAAGGGGGGGAACATCCCAAAAGAGTATATACCGGCTGTTGAAAAAGGGTTCAAAGAAGCTATGCGAAATGGCCCACTTGCAGGATTCCCGCTGGAAAACCTTAAAGTAGTTATATTTGATGGCTCATTTCACGCAGTTGATTCAGATCAGCTTTCCTTTGAAATTTGTGCCAAACAGGCGTTCAGACATGCGGCCAATAAAGCCAAACCTGTACTTCTAGAACCAATTATGTCAGCTGAAGTATTGACTCCAGAAGAATATATGGGGGATGTAATTGCAGATTTTAATAGGCGAAGAGGACAGGTAGAAGGGATGGAATCCAAGGCGGGGTCAAGAGTTATTAAAGCAAAGGTACCTCTGTCTGAACAATTTGGGTATGTAACAGTACTCAGGACTCTTACTTCAGGAAGAGCCACCTCTGTAATGGAATTTTCGCATTATCAGGAAATGAACTCTGATTTATCAAAACAAGTACTTGAAAAAATAAGTGGTAAAACATTTGCTTAAAAAATATATAAATGAGCCAGAAAATAAGAATTAAATTAAAATCTTACGATCATAATCTCGTTGATAAATCTGCAGAGAAGATTG
>CAZKMG010000477.1:0-3001 GCA_964553465.1 uncultured Bacteroidaceae bacterium | reverse complement strand
ATCAGGAAATTGTTCTTCCTCCCGAACCAGACACCCGTTACCAGCAAATTCTCGATAACTTCCATGCAATGAAAAAAATTGATGCTTATTCACCCGGGATGGACACATACATAAAACGTAAATTTTCCGGGGAGATGGAAATTTCACAACCTGAAGTCGAGAAGATCTTTGATGAATACCTTCGTTCTCCCCTCTTGAAGAAAATTGGCGGGGTAGTAAAGCAGCGGCTGGGAAGGGAATTGCAACCTTATGACATCTGGTATGATGGATTTAAATCAAGGAGTTCCATTGATGAAAAACAGTTAGATCGGATTACCGAAAAATTATATCCGACCCCAAAGGCATTTGAATCTGAGATGCCAAATATTCTTGTGAAACTGGGTTTCACCAAAGAAAAAGCAATGATGTTGTCATCCTTTATCACTGTTGATGCTGCGCGTGGATCCGGACATGCATGGGGAGCACAAATGAGTTCTGAGAAATCACATCTTCGCACCCGGATAGGTTCATCCGGAATGAACTACAAAGGATTTAACATTGCCATCCATGAATTCGGTCATAATGTAGAACAGACATTTTCACTACATGAGGTACCTTATTACATACTTAATGGAGTTCCAAATACTGCCTTTACTGAAGCCCTTGCATTTTTATTCCAGAAGAGAGACCTTGAGATCCTGGGAATAAAAAATCCTGATCCCGGAATAGAAAACTTGAAAACCATTGACATCTGCTGGACTACTTTCGAGATTATGGGAGTATCAATGGTAGATATGGGAATATGGAAATGGATGTATGAAAATCCAGATGCGACTCCTGAAGAGTTAAAGGAACAAACTGTAAGCATTGCAAAGAATGTATGGAACACCTATTTTGCAGAAACTTATGGCCTAAAAGATGAACCGATCCTTGCCATCTATTCCCATATGGTAAACTCACCTTTGTACCTTTCAAATTATTCTTTTGGGGCACTGATTGAGTTTCAAGTTGGTGAATATTTGAAAGGAAAAAATTTCGGTAAGGAAGTTGAGAGAATCTGGAGCCTCGGCAGGCTAACTCCTCAAGTATGGATGCAAAAGGCCGTTGGCCACGATTTATCGGCAAATCCCCTACTGGAAGCATCAGAAAAAGCGATTTTGAATCTGTAATTTTATATCCAGCATAATCTGGATTACTCTTCCACCATCCATTATTCTCCAATCCATATTTGCGAGGGATTAGGATATCATGTTTTATATATACTTTAAACTTAATATCTTTTCTATTTGTTTAATTCATAATTATGTCCATTTAATAATTATTAAACTTAACTGCTATGGTAGTAAAAAGGAATGTTATAGGATGGGTTGAAATCCCGGTTTTGGATATGGAACGCGCTATTCATTTCTATGAAGAGGTTTTTCAAAATAAACTTACTCGTCATCAGATGGGCCCTCTTGATATGGCCTGGTTTCTAGGATCAGAAGATGGAGACTTACCCGGATCTGCAGGATCTCTGGTTTACAACAAAGATTTTTATAAGCCTTCCCCCGATGGAACTCTCGTTTACTTTACAGGGCCTTCCGGAGATTTAAACAATGAACTCTCCAGAGTTGAAGATGCCGGTGGGAAAGTTATCATTACCAAAAAACAAATATCTCCAGATATTGGATACATGGGCGTATTTTTGGATACAGAAGGAAACCGGATAGCCATACATACACGGTTGTAAATTAATTTAAATCTATTTGATCACTGATACTTATTTAGAAAAAATTACCAGCTAAGTAAACTCTCATCTCCAATAAAAATTGGAAATTCATAATCCAGTTCTGAAATAGAGATTAATATTCTCAGCGAAATATTTTTCTTTAAATTCTTTTGCAGGATAAGAATCAAAAATTATCTTTGCAGTCCCAAACGAAAATGAGAATTCATAAGGTTCATTCGTTCAAAGTAAGTCCCGATAATTATCGGGAGTCAGATTTCGATCAAAGGTTCTTTGTTAAATATATGAATGGTCCGTTCGTCTAGGGGTTAGGACGTCAGGTTTTCATCCTGGTAACAGGGGTTCGATTCCCCTACGGACTACTGAAATTTGACTTAAACGCCTTTAACATCAATTGTTCTAGGCGTTTTTGTTTTTATGTACTGTAACATTACTGAAACAATTTGATAAAATACTTAGTATTTATCCAATAAAGTTCAGGGAAAGTATACAACTTCTTTGTTTCTTCATCCTCCATTGAATTATAATACGCAGAGAATATATCAACATTCGTGAGATAGCACTTATTAATTTCCGGTCTGTTAAACTGAAATGAAATTGTATAATAGTGATGAATCTTACCCTTTATGTTTTTTCTCTCCAATTCTTCTTTTGGTATTCCAAAAGTAACACAACCTTCAAATTCCCTAAGAATTGCTTCTGTTGCAAGGAAAATGCAATCCAGTCCTCCGCAGATAGTGATTTCAAATTTAGGAACATATCCTATTGCTCTTTTTATCTGTATTCTCTCAAACCAGTTTATTTTAGGAACTCCAAAATCTAAATGGAAGCATCCTTTGATTCTTTTTACTACCATATCAGAATATTCCCTTAAGAGTTTCATACGTATTGCATCCGGTACATCTTTGATCCATATGCTAAAACAAGCTCCGTTTCCCATATTATTGATTTTTAAGTTTATTGATTTTCAGTTCCCAAAATCCCAGGTTCAATATTTGGGAATTTGGGATTGCATTTTCAGGATAGTTCATTTTGGGTATCATCAAATGATTGAGTTCTGACTTTCAGCTGTAATAATGAGATGATCCAGTAATGTTACACCTATCAGTTCAAGGGAGTTTTTAATCTTACCGGTTATTCGGTTATCAGCTTCACTAGCATCCAGGTTACCACTAGGATGATTATGTGCCAGGATCACACCTGTTGCATTTGATTTGATTGCATATTGCAATACTATCCTTTCATCAATGACAGATCCTGAAATTCCACCTTGTGAAACAGTTGCAATACCCA
>CAZKMG010000476.1:0-3005 GCA_964553465.1 uncultured Bacteroidaceae bacterium | reverse complement strand
TGTGGATTTCATCGGTGGCCATTCCGATGGTTTTATTTTTGGATATTCTTGAAATTCTTGTTGCTTTCCTTCAGGCATATGTGTTTACATTGCTTTCTGCTTTGTTCATTGGTCTGGCTGCAAAGCAACTTCATTAATAGTTTTTAACCTAAATCTTAAAATTATGACTGGTACATTAGCAGCAGTTGGTGCAGGACTGGCAGTAATCGGGGCCGGGCTTGGAATTGGTAGAATTGGCGGACAAGCAATGGATGCCATTGCACGTCAGCCCGAAGCCGTTTCGATGATCCAAACTACTATGATTATCGCTGCAGCACTTATTGAAGGGGTTGCCTTATTTGCAGTGGTTGTTGCACTTATTGCTAAGTAAAAAAAACAGGTTTGCAACGGTTGGTTGTAAACCTGTTTAAATAAAAAAACATAATACTATAAAATTATGGATCTTGTTACACCGGGTATAGGATTAATATTCTGGACAACGTTAGTCTTCTTTCTACTAATGATTATCCTTAGGGTTTTTGCCTGGAATCCTATTCTCAATGCTGTTAAGAATAGGGAAGCCAGTATTAAAAGTGCACTGGATTCTGCTGAAAAAGCAAAGAATGAAATGAAGGCTCTGCAAGTGAAAAATGAGGAAATCCTTCAGCAAGCAAAGACAGAAAGAGATCTCTTATTGAAAGAAGCCAGGGATATTAGAGAGAAAATTATCAATGATGCAAAAGAAAAAGCAGGACAGGAAGCAAATAAACTTATAGAATTAGCACGTCAGAATATCAGAAATGAAAAAGATTCTGCAATTAATGAACTAAGACATCAGGTTGCCAATCTTTCTGTCGATATTGCCGAAAAAATACTTCGCGAAAAACTTGGAGGAGAAAAAGAACAGAACGAACTCATTAAACGTTTGCTCGATGATATTAAGATGAATTAACTACAGGTTATTTTAATATGAACGAAAGCAAAATATCTGTCAGGTATGCAAAAGCGCTCTTTATGGCTGCTCTTGAGAACAAAAGCATTAAAATTGTTATGTCTGATATAGATCTTTTCATGAAGGTCTATAAATACAACATGTTCAGAGAAATGCTTGAAAGCCCGGTGGTTAAACCATCCAATAAGAAGAATGTCATTACAAAATTGTTTTCTACTAAAATTTCAAAACTTAGTCTTGATTTTTTAATTCTCATTATAGCAAATAAGAGAGAAAAATATATTCCTGATATTGCCAGAAATTTCAGATCTCTTTATAAAAATAATATGGGTATAAAAGCCGCTGAGCTTACGGTATCAAGAAAGGTAGATGAGAAATTTATGTCAAAATTCAAAGAAATACTTAAAAATACATATCATTCCGAAATTGAACTTGAAGAAAAAATCAAACCGGAAATTATTGGAGGATTCATTCTGAGAGTAGAGGATGAACAATTTGATGCCAGCATTTCCTCAAGTCTTGTAAAAATTAGAAAAAAATTGTTAGAAACAACATCTCAAAAAATAAAATAGAAATGGCAGAAATTAAACCCGCAGAAGTATCTGAAGTACTCAAAAAGCAACTTCAGGGTTTTAAAACTGAAATTGAACTCGAAGAAATTGGCACCGTATTGCAAGTGGGTGATGGAATTGCACGAATTTATGGTCTTTCAAAAGTTCGGTCTAACGAATTAATAGAATTTGAAAGCGGTCACCTGGGCATTGTTCTTAATCTTGAAGAAGATAACGTTGGCGCTGTTCTCCTTGGATCATCAGAAGAAGTTAAGGAAGGAGACACAGTAAAGCGTACAAAAAGAATTGCTTCAATAAAAGTTGGAGATGGACTCTTAGGTAGGATTATTAATACTCTTGGCGAACCACTGGATGGTAAAGGTTCTGTAAAAGGCGAACTATTTGAAATGCCACTTGAAAGAAAAGCTCCAGGTGTCATTTTTCGGCAACCCGTTAAAGAACCTTTACAGACAGGTATTAAAGCGATTGATGCAATGATACCTATTGGAAGAGGACAGAGGGAACTAATTATTGGTGATAGACAAACTGGTAAAACATCTATAGCTATTGATACAATAATTAATCAGAGAGAGTTTTACGAAAAAGGTGAACCTGTGTTCTGTATTTATGTTGCGGTTGGACAGAAAGGTTCAACAGTTGCAAACATTGCCAAGACATTTGAAGAGCTTGGAGCGATGCCATATACTGTAATTGTTTGTGCAACTGCTTCTGACCCGGCCGCTCTCCAGTTTTATGCTCCTTTCGCCGGAGCTTCCATTGGGGAATATTATCGGGACACTGGCCGCTCTGCTTTAATCATCTATGACGATTTGTCAAAACAAGCTGTTTCGTATCGCGAGGTTTCATTGCTCTTGCGACGTCCCCCGGGACGTGAAGCTTACCCTGGTGATGTATTTTATCTTCATTCAAGATTGCTCGAAAGAGCTGCAAAAATCATTGAATCTGATGAAATTGCCAGAACTATGAATGATTTACCCGAATCCATTAAACACTTGGTTAAAGGGGGAGGTTCTCTCACGGCTTTACCAATTATCGAAACCCAGGCTGGTGATGTTTCAGCATATATACCAACTAACGTAATCTCAATTACTGACGGGCAGATCTTTCTTGAGTCAAATCTGTTTAACTCCGGAGTTCGTCCTGCAATTAATGTAGGAATTTCAGTTTCCCGTGTGGGAGGAAATGCACAAATTAAATCCATGAAAAAAATAGCCGGAACTTTGAAAATTGATCAAGCTCAATTCCGTGAACTTGAAGCTTTTTCAAAGTTTGGGTCCGACCTGGATGCAGCAACCCTTGCTGTCCTCGATAAGGGAACAAAAAATGTGGAAATTTTAAAACAGGGACTACATTCTCCATTGTCGGTTGAAAAACAAGCAGCTATCATTTATTGCGGCACTAAGGCATTATTAACAGAAATACCTGTAAGTAAAGTGAAAGAATTTGAAGGTGAATTCCTGGAAATCCTTGAGGCAAAACACAAAGATATCCTCAATAAACTT
>CAZKMG010000475.1:0-3008 GCA_964553465.1 uncultured Bacteroidaceae bacterium | reverse complement strand
CCTGCATTTACAATCCTAGAGATGATATCACCCGATTTGGCGATCCCGGACGAATATGCATATTCGTGCAGCCATATCACAACGGGTAATTTATCATCTTTCATTTTACCTGCCTCGTCAACCGGGTAATATATCTTCCCGAAAAGTAAGGACCTGCTTCCAATACCCTGGCGCACACGGGGCAATCCCACTACATCCTTGAGATAATCCGATTGGGGTCCGGGTCCTACAGAAGGCGGCTCGACACCCAATCCCCAGTTAATACGCTGGCGGATATCCGGCACCTTGTCTTTCCATGCGGATAAACTTTTAAGGGCTTTGCCATTCGAATCGACTAACAGATCATCGATGCCTTTGACAGGATAGCTCAGGGGATCGATCATCTCCCTGCTTTGCCCGAGCCATTTCGAAAAGCTGTAGTCATAAACGAGCTTGTTTTCGGGTTTAATATCCCCACGGCCAAACACATAATCAAAGAAGTCAAGATACCGTTCCATATCCCTGTAAGCAGGGGCATGAAGACCAAAACGGAGATCAAGGGCGATTTTATCACCGGCTCCGAGGAACTCATATGCTTTGCGTGCGGAAAGATATGCCTGTTCAATTCCCCAGGGATTACCGGCCGATTCAGTGACCGACGAACTAAGCATAAGTCCTCTTGGGGCAACCAGTGCCATCAACGAATTCTGATCCACAGGCAGCTTGCCTTCCATACCCGTAAATAACCGTAATCTTGGATGAAGCCAGTGGGGGCGGGCCCACGTAAGGAGTGGCATGGTTTCGTTAGCGTATTTGTCCGTAGTGTACCTGGTTGGATCTTCTCCGCCGGTACCTCCGCTGATAGGGACAACAGCTGTGATACGCTCATCATAGGCAGCGGCCCAGAGGGCCATCTTGCCATTGCGGGAGAGACCCGTAAGGGCAATCTGTTCTTTATTTACATTGTCGAGCGTGTACAGGTAATCAATTGCTCTTGAGGCAGCCCATCCCCAGCGCATCAATGCGCTGAAATCATATTGCGGCCAGTACAACTCCTCATATGCCTCGCTATCATCGGGGTAACCATATTTCGGATCGGTGGCGGTGAAGCGGCATCCGATATATCCGCGGCGTACGGCTGCCTGTACCCAGTCGTATCTGTTTTTTATCCATTGACAGATAAATACGGGAAAGGGACCATCCCCTGGCGGAATCAAAATTGTGACATGCAGCTGTGCCTTGTGGTCCGGTCCGAACCGTAATAAAACAGTCCGTTCTTTGATCTGGCCCAGCATACTCTCCTCCAATAATTCAACCGTCATGTTATCCGGCGGTGGGGGGATTGTACCGGTTATATAGTACTGAGTCTGTTTTTTAAGCTGTTCGCGCTTTAATTGCCATTGCTGGATGGTTTCCACAGGAATATTCTTACCACCCTGGTCTATGATTAGTGGATCAGGAAGAAATGGTAAAGACGGTAATTCATCAAAATCCGGAGGCAGTTCACCTGTCCGGCGCAACCAGTCTCTCCAGAGGAAATCCTGAGGTGAGATGTGTGCCGGAGGGGTTCCGGGCAACTGATCTGAGCTTGGAGTGGTCTTATCTTCCGGGGTCACTTTCATTAATCTTTCAAGATACTGTTTGGGGGTCAAATCTTCCTGCCCGGAAAGCACTCCCGGAAACATCAAACAGGCCAGCATTAATGGAGTTCTCAAGATAGTAGTTATACTCTTCATGTATGTATTTCCTTTTCGTTTATCTGGATAATTTCTTCAATATTTCTTTAATGTAAGCTTTTCTTTGTTAAGTCATACCTGATTTAGACTTTAGCCCAAATATATGTACTGATTAAAAGTAAAGTTTTCAGACTATATTTATGTTATTCATTTGCCATATCAGCTGTTAAATGATATAATGAACTATGTGGTCTGAATCAATCATGATCCAGCTTCCATTTGTTCGATTTTTTCCTTAGCGTCATGTAAAGATAATAACCAATTTACATTTAAGCACTTGTTTCTAAAACTTCTATTAAAAGATTCGATAAATGGATTATATACTGATTTTGCTGTCTCCTTTCTCAGTCTCTTGTTTCATATTCATTTTCACCTCCTTTTTATTGAATAAAATACCTATAAGTGTCCAGGAGGAGGGTCTGTAGTGTCTGTAAAGTCTTGAATTACGTATGAGGTGGTTCAATATTTTTGCAGTTTATCGTTACATGTTCCGCGCTAAACATTGATCTATTCAACAAAATTTTCATAACTTTATTTCTGTTAAAGAATTTAGCAGGAAATCAATGAATACTATCCTTAAACTAATCATTTTATTTACAGTTACAATTGGATTATCGTTAAAATTATCAGCCCAGGTTGAGGCGTTTGTCCCGGGTTCAGCTCCAGTTCTGCCTGTACCAGGATATGTAATAATGAGCAATGGGGACACTCTTCATGGGAAACTCAGATGGACACTTAAATATGTTGAGAATAATCCGGTAGAGATAAAATTCATCGCTGAGAATGGAGCAACAAGATCTTTTAAGGCGAGTGAAATTACGGGTTTTGGCAATGAAGTAGAAATATGGATTGGGGAACATTCTGTTCCATCTTATCAAATGGAGCATTATGTAAGCCGTTCATCATATAAAAAAGGAGTACCGGTTTTTATGAACAGGCTCATTGACGGGAGGATCACTGTATATCAAAACAGGAGCAGCGGGATCTTTTCCTCATCTGAGGTTATTGAGCATACCAGGATAGATGGCATAGGATTTACTTTTTCGTCTGATGATGGATTAAGGATCGGACTTACCTACAGAACCGATTACGAAATAATTTATGGAAGGACCCGTTTTTCCAGCTATTATGTCTGCAAAGATAAGGGACCACAAGTAAAAGTTGACAAAGACAATTATGCAGTTCTCTCCAAAACACTATTTGATGATTGCCCTGCCATGGACCAGGAAATGGGAAAAAATCCTGATCTCATAAACTTTAAAAACTTCATGATCGTGGTGGAAGTATATAACC
>CAZKMG010000474.1:0-3016 GCA_964553465.1 uncultured Bacteroidaceae bacterium | reverse complement strand
TTGATCAGGATATGATGCAAAAAAATCTGAGCTGTAAAAATATTCAAGAGGCCAAAAAAAATATGTACTGGTTCAGTTTATCCCTTGTTCCGGTTAATCTTTTATTTCTTATACTTGGAGCGTTGCTTTTTATGTTTGCATCATTTAAAGGTATCGAAATTCCTCAAAACACAGATGATCTGTTCCCGCTTATTGCCACCGGGCCATACCTTACATCGGCTTTAGCCTTGTTTTTTATCATAGGTCTTGTTTCCGCAGCATATTCCAGTGCTGATTCCGCACTGACATCACTTACTACTTCTTTTACTATTGATATCCTTAATGGCACCAAATATTCTGAACACAAGCTAAAAAATATCAGGCATGTTGTTCACATTTTAATGTCGGGAATACTCGGACTGTTTATTTTGCTTTTTCATGCAATAAATGATCAAAATGTTATTAAAGCCATTTTTACTATTGCAGGGTATACATATGGACCCATACTTGGACTCTTTTCTTTCGGACTTTTCACAAAAAAGGCAATAAAAGATAAAATTGTACCCATAATTGCGATTTTTTCACCACTATTATGTTTAGTCATCAACCGATATTCACAGGAAATTTTATGGGGATACAGATTTGGATTTGAGTTAATAGTACTTAATGGGGCAGTTACTTTTTTTGGTCTGTGGATGATAAGTAAAAGGTCAGGGAATTAAATATTCTTATTCCTTTTTTCATCAGGATAGGTTGTATTGGTCAGATCATAAAGAATGTAAAGTAAAAAGCAGCAGTAATTATCTCTATTCAACTATGAGGGTTCATTTGTTTTATCCGGATCCACAGAATTGTTTATTTATAAAATAAATTATTCTATTTTGTCAACGGAATAGATTTCTTCCAGTATGTCTTTGTATTTATCAGTAATTACTTTTCTTTTAAGTTTAAGGGTAGGAGATAACTCCCCGGTTTGTGGGGTCCATTCATCAGCAACAAGCCTGAATCTTTTTATTTGTTCTGTCTGGCCAAGGTTTTTATTCATTTCATTTACTTCTCTCTGGAAACGGACAATAACCGCAGGCATGGAAATTAATTCAATATTGTCTCTGAATTTAAAACCATGAATAGAAGCCCAATTATGTAAAAATTCAAAATTCGGAGAGATTAATGCACTAGCAAACTTTTGATTGGCACCAACAACCATAATATTTTCGATAAAAAATGACTCTTTAAATTTGTTTTCGATCACCTGTGGTGCAATATATTTACCGCTTGAAAGTTTAAACATTTCTTTTTTCCGGTCTGTAATCTTCAGGTATTTATTATCAATCAAAACACCAATATCCCCTGTATGAAACCATCCATCTTTATCAATAACTTCAGCAGTCAATTCAGGGGCTTTATAATAACCAAGCATTACATTTGGCCCTTTGCAAAGAATTTCTCCATCTTCGGCTATCTTTACCTGCACATCTTCAATTACCGGGCCTACCGTGCCAAACATTACCTCCATACTATTAAGATTATTTACTGCAATTACGGGAGAGGTTTCTGTTAATCCATATCCTTCAAGCACCTTCATATCTGCAGCCCAGAAGATTTGAGCTAATCTGGGTTGAAGGGCAGCACCTCCTGAAACAATTATCAAGATATTTCCTCCAAGACCTTCTTTCCATTTTGAAAAAATGAGTTTACGTGCAATCTTTAGCCTGAAGTTAAACCAGGGGCTATTTTTGTGAACGTCGTATTTTAAACCAAGATTTACAGCCCAGAAAAATAATTGCTTTTTAATGAATGATAAATCTTTTCCAGTCCCGATGATTCTGTCATAAACCCTTTCCATGAGACGAGGTACACTGTTGAAAACATGAGGTTTAATATCTTTCAAGTCCTGCACAATTGTTCCCATATTCTCAGCATAATATATACTTAATCCTTTATATTGAAAATGATAATTAACCATTCTTTCGTATACATGGCTAAGCGGAAGGAATGATAATACTTTGTGATGCTCATTCAATGGGTGAACCTTTGTAGCAGCAATAAAATTAGAAACGAGGTTGTGATGAGAAAGCATTACTCCTTTTGGAAAACCTGTTGTTCCAGATGTATAGATTAATGTTACCAAGTCCCCTGGATCAATGGATTGCTTTATCTTTTCTAGTTCCTCCCTGTACCTGGATTCATTTTTCTTACCTAATTCCAGAATTTCTTTCCAGTTGTGAGCTCCTTCTATCTTGTCGATGGTATAAATATTCTTAATAAATTTTGTGCCTTCAACAATTGGTTTGATTTTTAAAAACAGAATTTTATCAGAGATAATGACAAGTTTAGGTTGGGAATGATTCAAGATAAAATCATAATCCTCTTTACTAATTGTAGGGTAAATCGGGATATGGACAATTCCTGCCTGGCTAAGGCCCATATCAATTATATTCCATTCAGGGCGGTTGTTGGAAATGGTAGCTACCATGTCGCCTTTTTTAAGACCCAACTCCAACAATCCATAACTTGTCCATTGTGATTGCTCAATATAGTCCCGCGTAGAGTATAACACCCAGCTACCATCTTCTTTTCCGGCAAGTGTGTCGATCTTGTGGATAAATGATTCACGATATCGTTCCAGCAGGTCAAAAGTTCGTCTTATTTCCATCCGATGTAGAATTAGTTAGATCAAATATAATAATTAAACCAAAAAAATCGAATATGTTTTTTGTATACACAAATATTATATA
This sequence comes from uncultured Bacteroidaceae bacterium, assembly GCA_964553465.1. GTDB lineage: Bacteria > Bacteroidota > Bacteroidia > Bacteroidales > CAZKMG01. The sequence continues at coordinate 299 of CAZKMG010000474.1, read as the reverse complement.
GTAATGGTCATGTAATATATTATAAAACAATCGAGTACATGTATGTTAATAAAATAGATTTTTCGACCCGATTACTCTAAACTTGAAAAAGTTCTAATTTTTTAAGGTTTGTAATCTCAATTATTTTATGGATTTTTGCCGAACTAATAATCAGGGCTATGAAAACTATAATAATCATGTTGATGTGTTTTTACTGGACTGAACATTTAGCGGCAGAACAAAAACCTGCATATAAACTATTTGACTCAGAAGGTAAAGAAATAAAATGGAACAAGTTGATTAAAGATATCAGCAATGCT
>CAZKMG010000473.1:0-3019 GCA_964553465.1 uncultured Bacteroidaceae bacterium | reverse complement strand
TCCTCAATTAAAGCCAGGTACAGAAAAATAAAACAACCAAAGAGGTCTGTCGAGATTGCTATTACGTCCCAGGTAATTGGAGATTGTATTCTGGGATACATTACCAGGAATGGTAAACGATCGAGACGACCTATACAGAAAAATATAAAAAAAGGTCCGATGACCAGCGATATAACAGTTATTAATTCGGAGAGTCGCATTATAGGAGCTCTCCAGGGAGTTTTGAACAAGTGTAGTACTCCGGAAATTAGCGCGCCTGAATAACTTAATCCCATAAAAAAAATAAAATTTACAATATAAATGCCCCATACGACATTATCTCTCATTCCTGTAACAATATGTCCATATTTTATCTGTTGAATCAACGCATATATTCCGATAAAAAAGACAATAATGAAGATACTGAATACTGTATACCAGGCCCTTGATGTCTTTTCAATTTCTGGAGTAAGCTCCTTTATGAGTGTTAATTTTGCAATTTCTTCTTTCATAGGTTTGTGCTAATTGCGCGGAGCGGCATTTTTGTATCTTTCTTCTATTTTTTCATCCAGGTTTTCAAAACCTCTTTCTACTTCGAAGAGTCGATCCACAGGTGGTAAATAAAACACACTTGCATGTGTACCTAATTCTTCAAGGTGCCGGTATCCACTCCTTTTTCTAATTAGTTCGGAAAACCGTACAGTTTCATTTCCATTTGTAACCGCATCTTCATTTACATCACCAAAAAAAATAACACCCATTGGGCAGGCAGTCACACATCTGGGAAGTTCATTATTCCTGAGTTTGTCAGCACAGAAAACACATTTCCCAACAGTACCTTCAACCTGAGGAATGTTAAGCTCGGGATTGTACACATGACCTTCAGGAACTTCAATTTCCGGATCTTTCCAATTAAAGATCCTTGCTGAAAAAGGACAACCTGTCATACAGAATTTACAACCAATACAGCGTTGGTTGTCAACGAGAACGATTCCATCCTCTCGCTTGAAAGTGGCACCGACAGGACAAACCGATACACATAATGGGTTATCGCAATGGAAACAGGGTTTCGGAAACCAGTATGGTGCTGTCTTCTTCGCGTCCTGTAGCAGGTAAACTTTCATCCATTCCATGTCTTTAGGAAGCATATGGCCTTCCTGGCAGGCATCTACACATTTCCTGGCGTTTTTGCAACGTGAAAGGTCAATGACCATAACGAATTTTTTTCCAAGAAGTCCTTTTCTTGCCTGTTTTTTCAAATCCTGCTCAGAAATCTTAACATCCCTGAGAGCATCGGCATCTACTTCTGCCATTCTGCCATCAACTGTAAGAACTTTAATTTTTTTACCTGAAGAGGCTTTGGTGTTTTTTATGCCGATCAATCCTGCGCCAAGCACTGATGCAGCTCCAATTCCTGAACCCATACTTTTTAAAAATCTTCTCCTTGTTGTTCCTTGCGATTCCTTCTCGCTCATAAATTAATTTTTAAACTGTTACTAAGGTCTTGGCTATTCATGATATCCAGTAATCATACTTTTAAAAAGGGTACCCGGTTTCTTTCCAAGGGTACATGTATAAATATGAATAATCATAAAGATCGACAATAAAAATCCACAGATTACATGGACCAGGTCTGTAAGTAATACCCCACTTATACCAAATATCTGCCTGATAATGATTTCAGGAAATAATAAGGCTAATCCAGAAACAATAATAAGGGGCATCAAAAAATAGATTACCATAACATAAGAAATTTTTTGTAATGGATTGAATTTATTTTCTTCATTTACTTCAAAAGGATGTTCATCACCTCTGAACATACCATAGGCATAATATTTAAATTGGATTTTTATATCCTGTAAAAAACCTTTTCTTTTTATTTTATAATATTTCCCATTTGATGTGAAAAAATTTCCTATGACAAAAAAACCATAGTTTACCACAAGGATTATGGCTGCAAGGTTATGAAATGCTACCGCCTGATCGAATCGGATGAGTGAAAATCCGCTTTTACCAGCATATTGCATACTAATTCCTGTTACTATCAATACCAGGAAAAGAACGGCATTTAAAATATGCCAGAAGCGAATCCAGCCCGGATATAAATATAATTTTTTAGACATTCTATTCTTTTTTCGACTTTAATATCCTGATTGAAATATGGACAATAATAACTAACATGATGAATCCAAATAAAATTATGCTCAGTAAATTCAGATATATATTTCGGTTTGCAGCAATTACATATGATTCATTAATAATGATACCATTTATAAACCCATTCTTACGTTGCTTTTTCACCTGGAATTTATACAATGTTGCCATCAGTCGTGAATCAGAGGTGTGGCATTCTGTACATCTTTTTACAGCTTCAGCTTTTGGAAGCAATTCATGAGCCACCATGATGGTATCATTGATCCTTGTATGACATTCTATACACCTTACACTTGAAAAATGGGCAACTTGGTTAGGGAGCCATTCATGTTTTTGAACTATATCAATTTCCTCGCGTTCAGTAAGCAACATAAAATGTTGAAAATCAGAATGACATCCAATGCAAATACTATTGTCATACCTGATGGTTTGTACAATATTACTGGTTGTTCGTGCAGTAATTTTATAGGCGTGTGGATTATGACATTTCCAGCAGGAAAATCCTTCTATCCCGGCATGAGTACTACGATCATATTCTGCCTGGATTTCCTCGAAATTATATTGTGCATAGTTCTCATCCCCCCCATGGCAGTCCAGGCATACATAAACTTCTTCCATTCGACCTTCAACAGAATGCGGGAAATTTGTAAATTCCTCTGAATGACAGTCAAGACAGGCAAAACTTTTGTGATTTGATCTATAAAATAACTCCCTGTTTATCATATTGTTTGAGCACATAATCCTTTTTTCTTTCATCCCCGTAAGGCTATCTGAAAGGATATAGTACTCATTTCCATGGCATGTAAGGCACTTCTCATTCTGCTCGGCAAATGGAAATGCAGCCAGATTTATAGAATCTTCATCTGGCTGTATAATCCCCTGATTA
>CAZKMG010000472.1:0-3030 GCA_964553465.1 uncultured Bacteroidaceae bacterium | reverse complement strand
CTTTGAAATCTTCCCAGGTGGTGGTATCAATAGAATTATTATTTAAAGCGATATCTTTCATATTCTTTAATCCACTTTCTCTTACCTGTGCGTAAGCTTCATCCATCAACTCATAAGCTTCAGTGATCTTACCGGATTCAAAAAGTGAACCTGCTTTCGTATGGTATTCAACAGCTCCCTTAATACCAGTATAAGCAATTAAAGAAGCCCTTTCAAAAAAGTTTTCCTGATTAGTTTTAATTGAAGCGGTCTCTTTAATGATTTCATCCTTTGATCTTCCAATAAACTTACCTTTTCCCGATCCGTTTACTTTTCCGGTCATGATATAAAATGTCCCTGATATACCAAGTCTATTCATAATCGGTCTGGCAACAGTAAATTGGTTGATGGTACCATCATCGTAAGTTATGGATATGGCCGAATTCTTATCTCCCTGCCATTTGGTAATAACCGTATGGCCAAGATTTTCATCCATTTTTGTAACACAGGAAGCAATTAGTAATACTATTCCAAAAAGGAGAACTTTATTTTTCATAACATATATTTTTGATTTGCACAATGCAGGATTTATAACTTAAATGATTTGTAGTTTTTTTCGTAAATGCTAAAGTGTAACATTAAAAAAATAAGACACCACCAAATTATTTTCGTTTTATTTATAGCCTAAATTACTAAAAAATTCACCTTCGTAAATGAAAATAGTCGTTTTGTTTATGAGTAATCAAAACTGCCAAAGTGTTCAAGATGTCCGCCTTTTCCACTAATGCTGAAATTAGACCGATTAAATTCTAAATGTTTTTAACATTTTGAATTTAAATAATAAATTTATAAAGACAATTTTACTTAAATAATTTGCTTAGGCATACAAAATGAATAATATATGAAAACATTTTCAAGAAGAAAATTCGTTGAAGCTGCTTTAATCAGCGGAGTTGGAGCCTCTATTTTTCCTGAAATGGCTAAAGCTCAGGATAGATATCAGCCAATTAGTGATCATAATACTGTTAACGGAACTGTTTCTGCAATACCGGAATCAATGCATCGGACAGCAGATAACATTTACCAATCAGAAAAGGAAATACCTCTACCTGATTTCAATACGATGCGTCCAATCCGGAATATGAGTAAGATAACAATCACAGTGGGCCAAACTGAGGGGGACCTCCAGGGTAATGATGACAAAGTGATTCAAGCTGCTGTTGACTATGTTTTCCGTTTGGGTGGCGGAATAGTGCATATACTTCCGGGAGTATATATGATGAGGAATTCCCTTTTTCCCAGGCCAGGTATTACTATCAGGGGCTCAGGTGACAAGACGATTCTCCGGAAGGCAGCAAGTGTTAGCAGTAAAGTGATACGTGAAGCTGATTGGTTTGAATATTGTGTACAGGTTGAAGATCCCAAAGGATTTACTGTAGGAGGAGGAATAGCTTTAAGCACAGATAAGAAGCAAAGTCAGAAAGTACGCCTCTATACTATCACGGCAATAAATAATAACGTTTTATTTCTTGATAGTCGCACCGAGGAAGATTATTGGATGATGGATGGAGCCCGTGCCAGCACACGCTTTTCAATTATTCATGGACTCAATGTTGATAATGTTTCCATAGAAAGCTTAGTTCTGGACGGTAACCGTGCAGAAAACGAACGGATAAATGATAATTATGCCGGTGCTGTTTTTATGCAGTACTGTAATCGATGGACCTTTAAAAATGTTACGGCACGCGACTATAATGGTGACGGATTCAGCTTCCAGGTGTGCGATGATGTGCATTTCGAAGATTGTTCGTCAATCAACAATGCTGACCTGGGTTTCCATCCTGGCAGTGGTTCTCAACGTCCCATATTTAAGCGGTGCACCGCCAAAGGAAATAGCCAGGGATTCTACTGGTGCTGGGCTGCCTGTGATGGTATTGCGGAGGATTGCATTGCATCAGAAAACCTCAAATACGGCTTCAATTTCGGTCATCGCGACACCGATAACATAGTGCGGAACTGCTTAATAGAGCGTAATGAACAAATTGGAGTCCTCTTTCGTAAAGAGCCAACTGATTACCGCAACGGGGACCGTAATACCCTTGAAAATTGCGTGATCCGTGATAACGGCAAGGATGGATCAGGTCGTTGTATAGATATCCAATGGAAAACCAAAGACATTACCATCCGAAACTGCCGTATTGAGAATACGATCAATGGGCCTCAGAAAGTCGGTGTGCGAATAAGCCCTGAAGCACAAGGCATTTTGATGGAAAACAATAGCTTTGAAGGGTGTCCTGTTCATGTTGAAGATCTGCGAATGAAGTGATAAAACAAGCATTGTCCGGAAACATGTACACATTGTATTCCAAAAACCAGTGACATTAACCATAGTTGGCCGGATCAAATTAGCTAATAAAAGTAATAGTTAAGTGTTTGTTGTTTAGTTATTTATATTAAATATAATCTCACCTGGAAGAAGTAGTCAATACACCTGGCTTTTGCAGATTTAGCATAATTCACGCCTGGTTTCTGTATATGCAATTCAACGCAACTATATATCATTTATAATCCCCAATAGTCCCCCCATTACATTAGATATCATATCAATATATTTCATATTTCATTTTATATGAATAGATAGGGAAAGTGAAACTGAAACGAAACTTGAAATAAATTTCAGCCCTATAGAATACTTAAATAACCAATAATGGAAAACTAAAATTTAGTATCCACAACATTAAGTCCTGTGAAAAGCTTGGGACCTAAGGGATTTCCTGTCTTGTATTTTTAATGCTAAAAAGTAATAGAATGTGTATTTATCAGGTTTATAATCAAGGTATTATGTCATATTTTGGTTGAAGATTAAATAAATTATTGAATCTTAAAGAAGGTAATCTTCTGAGTTGCAAGTAATGTTGTATCATAAAAATTTCCTATCTTAAAAGTATCCTGAGTAGAATTAATTTTAAAATAGTGAGAAGAATAGCACATACAGCTCGAAAACATATTATTTATTTTGATCGAGTCCGATTTTAGTATATATCGATATAA
>CAZKMG010000471.1:0-3032 GCA_964553465.1 uncultured Bacteroidaceae bacterium | reverse complement strand
AATTAAGTAATAAACATGTTTTCCCTGATCACATATATATTTTCCCAAAAGGATCCGCTCTGAAAAGCGATAATATCTCTCCAATTTATTACAGTGATATCGAATCCGGATTCCTAAAAACCAAATCTTTTGCAAAAATTTCTTTTAAAGCAGAAAATATTGAATTCAGGTTCCCAAAAAGTCAGAATGGGATACATAAATTCAGTTTCTCTGCAGAATCGGGGGATTTGATAGGAATACTTGGTGGTTCAGGTGCAGGGAAGTCAACTTTGTTAAAAATTCTTAATGGGAGTTATAAATTAACCAATGGAAATATTTTCATTAATGGGCATATTCTGAACAGCGAAAAAAGAAGACTTAACGGGATAATAGGATATGTTCCTCAGGATGATCTATTAATTGAGGAATTGACAGTATATCAAAATTTATATTTCAATGCTAAGCTATGTTTAGGTGACAAGAATAATGAGGAAATAAATGAAGTTGTAGTTAAGCTCTTAAATAATCTAGATTTGTTTTATATTAAGCACCTCCAGGTAGGATCCCCTTTAAATAAATTTATAAGTGGTGGGCAGCGGAAAAGATTAAATATAGCACTGGAACTTATCAAAGAACCTTTAATATTATTAGCAGATGAACCAACAACCGGTCTATCTTCCAATGATTCAGAGAATGTTATGCAATTATTAAAAGTTTTATCTCTTGAAGGTAAAATAGTTATAATAAATATCCATCAACCTTCCTCTGAAATATTCAAGATGCTGGATAAAATAATCATCCTGGATAAAGGAGGCTATCCCGTATATTTAGGGAATCCCCTGGATTCATTTTCATATTTAAAAGATATTGCAAGCAGAATTGATTCGGCTGAAATTGAATGTCCTTACTGTGGCAATGTGCAACCTGATGAAATTTTAAAAGTTATAGAAGAAAAACATGTGAATGAGTTCGGGGATTACACAAACGAAAGAATTATAAAACCAATTAAATGGTACGAAGTGTTCCAGAAGAATCTTCAAAATGAAGAGGGATTAACTCGAGGCATTACTGACATTCCACCATCAAGGTTTAAAACAGCCAACCTTTTTAAGCAGTTTGTCACTTTTTCTAAGCGAAATTTATATAGTAAATTTAAAGATAAGCAATATGTCTTATTTGCCTTCCTTATTTCGCCTATACTGGCTGTAATTCTAGGTTTTTTCACAAAATATGTCAGCGGGAACAGAACAAATGCATTTAACTATATATTCAGTAACAATGTAAACCTGCCAGCCTACATCTTCATGAGTGTTATTGTTGCCTTATTTATTGGACTGATAATCAGTGCGGAAGAAATAATAAAAGACAATAAAATACTTGAAAGGGAAAAATTTCTCAATTTGAGTAGGGTCTCATACATTAATTCAAAGATTTTTTTATTGTTTTCCTTATCAGCCGTACAGATGTTAATTTTTGTGCTTCTGGGAAATTATATTCTTGAAATCAAAGATTTGACATTTCATTATTGGATGGTGTTATTCACTACAGCTTGTTTTGCTATAATGCTGGGATTGAATATTTCATCTGTATTAAGATCTGTAATTGCGATTTATATTACAATTCCGTTCATTCTAGTTCCCCTTATTCTTTTATCTGGAGTTATTGTTAAATATGACAAAATGCATTATAGCATAGCCTCAAAAAATTATGTGCCGGTCGTGGGGGATTTGATGGCTTCAAGATGGGCCTATGAAGCCCTTGTAGTAAATCAATTTAAAAACAATGCATATCAAAAGTATTTTTATTTGGTTGATCGTCAATCAGCAAATATATCCTATGACCTGAACTTTTTAATCCCAGCAATTTTTAATAAACTAAGTGATTATGAAAAAATTACTCATCAAGATCCTTCCCCTCTGAAAATTGCCGAAACTTTTTCTCTGATAAGAAATACAATTGAGTCCTTAGGAGATGAAATAAATATCATACCGACGGATCTCATAAAAACGGAATCAATTAATCAACAGAACATATCCAATATCATTGATTTTTTAAACAAGTGGAAAACACAACTTATTAAAAAGTCAAATTTTCTTGTTATTGAAAAGGATAAGATTTTTCAAAATTTTAAAACAAGGGGAATGTCCAATGAAGATATTACGAGTTTTAAGGAAAAATATTTTAACAAAAGTATTGCTGATTTGGTGTTAAACACAAATGAATTAACCAAAATAACTGAATATAGGGATCGTTTCATTAGAAAAGATTCTCCTATTTATCAATACCCTTCATCAACTTCAGGCCGTGCTCAGTTCTATTCTGGCATAAAAAGATTAGGATCATATGATATCGATACTCTTTGGTTTAATACAATGATTTTATGGTTAATGACTCTGATGTTATATTTAACACTGGCAACAAACCTCCTTAAGAAAGCATATGATTTTCTTTTTTATTCAGGTAAAAAAAGAAGATAGTGGGAAGAATACCTGTTTTTGATTAAGCATGCCATGCTATAAAGTAATTTATTTTGTTCTGGAATCTTCAAAGAAAATTTGGGAATGTGATAATTTGATATTGTTTTGACAGCTAAATAGCCATTTTGTTAGCTGTTCCAATTTCGAAATAAACGGTTGTAATTATTTAATCGAAAATAATATGAAGAATGTAAAAAAAGTATTTTGGTTCATTATTCTGACAGTATTGTTACTACGCTTATCATCCTGTACAAATATACAAACCAACAGTAATGATAAGAATGCAAATAAAGTTGAAAAAACTCCTGGTTCTTCAGATGTTGATCTAGCGGTTAAAGAATCAGTATTTTTCCTTTTACCCTCACCTGGAGAAATCCTTGAGGGGTTTTATAGTGCTGAAATTCAATATAATCCGGGAGTTTTGAATGCAGCAGGCAATAAAGACAATTACATTGGGTCAGAAGCACAATCATTAAATCTTGGAGTTTATATCACCGATATGGCTTATTCTGCTTTGTTTGAAAGATCCTCCGAAACTGTTAAATATCTCGAAACGATTCAGTCCCTGAGTAATGC
>CAZKMG010000470.1:0-3036 GCA_964553465.1 uncultured Bacteroidaceae bacterium | reverse complement strand
GGCAAACATCGCAGCGCTCACACCAGAATATGATGAGATAATAGTCATAGATGAATCGATGGATAAAGAGGCAATGAAATTGCCACCTAAACCATATGAATTCAGATCAAAACCAGGCTGGCAACGATTATTAATTATGCTCGGTGGTGTTACTGTAAACTTCATCCTTGCGATCGTTATTTATGCTTCAATTTTATATGCATGGGGAGAAACATACCTCCCTGCCAGAAATGCTACATACGGCATCATGGTTGATTCAGTGGCCATGGATATGGGTCTTCAAAATGGTGATAAAATACTTGCTATCGATGGGAAACCTACTGATAATTTTCTCTCCATAATTCATGATATTGTTGTAAATGATGCAAAAACGATTCAAATTGAGCGCTCCGGAAAACTTTTAGAAATCCCTATCCCGAAAAGATCAATTGCTCCTTTGCTAAAAACAACTGCTCCTATCTTACCCCGTATACCATTCTATATTAACAGCTTCCCAAATAATTCATCGGCCGAAACTGCTGGATTGGAAGTTAATGACAAAATAATTTCTATTGATAATAAACCGCTCTCATTTTACGATGAATTCAGAGCAGTTATTCCTGAATATAAAAACAAAGAAGTTAAAATAGGAGTATTGCGAAACGATAAAGATACACTTGCTTTTAACACCATGGTTTCCGAAGATGGAAGAATCGGTGTTTATGCAGATATGAATATGAGTCATTTCTTTGAGCTTAAAAAAGTCAGCTATGGGTTTATGGAGGCTATCCCTGCAGGAATAAGCAAAGGTATGCGTACCATTGATAGTTACCTTAAGCAACTTAAACTACTTTTCCGTCCAGAAACAAAAGCGTATGAATCTATTGGAGGATTTATTAAAATTGGCAGCATATTCTCCAAAGTATGGGACTGGCAATCATTCTGGAGTATGACAGCATTTCTCTCAATTATCCTGGCAATAATGAACATTCTCCCGATCCCTGCCCTTGACGGCGGGCATGTGATGTTCCTATTATTTGAAATTGTGACAGGAAGAAAACCCGGGGACAAATTCCTGGAATATGCGCAGATAGTAGGAATGATGCTACTTCTTAGCCTGCTGGTTTATGCAAATGGGAATGATATAATCCAATTATTTAAAAAATAAGCCAGATTTTCAATGCTTAATTAAATTTTATTAACTTTGTACACATTTTAAACCTGAAGAAATATGAAACTGCTTGTACTTCTTGGAATGTTAGGTCCTACAGAATTGATTATCATCGTACTTATCGTGGTTCTGCTATTTGGTGGACGTAAAATACCTGAACTGATGAAAGGTATAGGACAGGGAATGAAGGAATTTAAAAAAGCTTCCAAAGATGAGCCCGCGAGCAAAAACTCACAGACTGAAGCCGAAAAAGAATAATAGAATTCTTTAAATGATTATAAGAGGATGCCTCAAAATGGCATCCTCTTTTTTTGTTCATTACTTTTTTGATCTCTCATTCCGGAATATTTATATTCTTCATAATTTAGTTGATCAATAATTACAGATGAAACAAAAACTAATCTCCCTGCCTCTCATTATCTCTCTTTACTCCTTCATGTTTTCATTTTCTATCTTGAATCTATTTTCTTCTGATAACCCATCCTCAGGTGAGTTTCCAAAGGATCCCTCTACAGAAATTGATCTAAAAAACATTAAAGAGATCCCGGATCTCTTTTTTGAGTGTTTCATCGCAGAAATGAATGAATCTTTTAAAATCCCATTATTTTATGATCCGCTGGTTAGGGAATATATCGAAATATATCTTGTGGAAAGATCATCACAGATCGCTCTGCTTGCAGAGCGATCTGAGGTATACTTCCCAATTTTCGAAAAATTTCTTTCAGACTTTCAACTTCCCCTTGAACTAAAATATATTCCTGTTATTGAATCCGGTCTAAATACTCATGCCCTATCTCCTTCCGGAGCTTTGGGCTTGTGGCAATTCAAACCAGAGACCGGACATGCATATGGGCTTTTCAATACAAATGGTGTTGATGAAAGAATAAATCCGGAAAAATCAACCAATGCAGCCTGTAAATATCTTTCTTACCTGTATAAAACCTTTGACAACTGGCAACTTTGCCTCATGGCATATCATGCCGGACCGACAACCATAAAGAATGCAATTTTGAAAGCAGGGGGTAATTCCAGCTACAAAGCCATTTACCCCTTCCTGCCAGTAGCAACACAAAGGTATTTGCCTGCATATATTGCATCTATTTATGTTCTTAATTTCTATAAAAAACACTTTTAAAAAATAAAAAGGCTTATCAGGCATAAATTTTGATATACAAATAATTGGTTTAACTTTCCGGAAAATCCCAGATTTTACAATAGGGATTTTTTTCAGGAAAATATAACAGTATTTTGTTATTTTTAATGCTATATCGTTTTTATAAATAATTAATTATGAGCAAATCAGTGTCTTTTTTATGGATTATTTCATTTTCTTTATTGATGAATTCCTGCTTACAGAATCCAGGTACGGACACATCGGGTTCAGGCAGTATCATTCCCAACATAACAGGATCAGCTGGCGAATTACTGATTGTAATTGATAATTCTTTATGGAAAGGAGAGGCCGGAACTATCCTTAGGAAAAACTTTGAAAAAGAATATCCAGCCCTTCCACAGCCTGAACCTTTATTTGATGTAATTCATATTGCCCCGGTAGCTTTAGATAATATGTTCAAAACGCACAGGAGTATTCTTCTTTTTACTGTTTCATCTGATATAAGTAAACCTGAAATAAAATATTCCGAAAATAGCTGGGCTAAACCTCAAATCCTTATAAGTATTGACGCTCCTGACAACCAATCACTCATTAAACTTTTACAGGAGAATAAGGATCGATTGGTAAATAACCTTCTTTCATTTGACAGAAAAAGGATTGCTGATGTATTTAAAAATACAAAGGATGTTACGATAAAAAATATGCTTGGAAAATTTCATGTAAATCTTGCTGTACCAAGGGGATATAATGTAGACATAAACACAAATGACTT
>CAZKMG010000469.1:0-3038 GCA_964553465.1 uncultured Bacteroidaceae bacterium | reverse complement strand
ATACCATCTCCTGTTGCAATAGGAGGGTTGGTTGTTGTCTGATATAAATTGCCACAGCCTCCGGTCGCAATTAATGTAATCCTGGAAAGTATTTTAAGAATTTTATTATTCTTCAGATTTAATAAATAAGCGCCATAGCACTCAGTGTCATGATTATATCTTTTAATAAGCACTCCCAGGTGATGTTGAGTAATTAAATCAATAGCAAAGTGATGTTCGAGAACTTCAATATTAGGATTATGAAGTATTTGATCTGAGAGTGAGCGCTGAATTTCTTCGCCGGTTTGATCTTTAAAGTGAAGAATACGGTGCTCCGAATGACCCCCTTCTTTAGCAAGGTCGTATTTACCATTCGATTCTTTATCGAACTTGGTTCCCCATTTTATTAATTCTTTAATCTGGTCCGGAGCTTCTCTGACAACCATCTCAACAACTTTGGGATCACACAAACCATCACCTGCAATCAAAGTGTCTTCCATATGCTTTAAATAATTATCAGGAGCATAGGTTACAGCAGCAATCCCACCCTGAGCATATCGTGTATTTGTTTCCTCCAACTCAGTTTTTGTAACCACGCAAACCTTTCCGTATTCTGCAACTTTCAACGCAAAGCTTAATCCGGCAAGGCCAGATCCAATAACCAAAAAATCAACTTTTTTTTCCATGATTAGTTTTTTTCCAAGTAAACACCACAAAAGTAACAAATATTATCCTGTCTGGATAATAAGAAAATTCTATATCTGTTAAATTAATGAAGGAAAATAATTTCTTTCTTTATCTTTCATCGTAATAAAGTACAAGGAAAGTAATTTCTGATATCCTGAAGTCAAATAGAATACCTGACGTTTTTAGTATACATAGGCTCCGAATTTCATTCCTAAAGATATTTCATGGGAACCATAGATATATCTTCCGAGACTACCGGTCGGACTGCTGTACCCATAAATAATAAAATATTTACCAATGTTCATGCCAACATGTATTACAAAATAATTTAAAGATCTGTACGTCAAACGAAGTGTATAATCCTCCTTATATAAAATCGAACCGGTAATGTCATATAGAACATCAGTGAATTCATGAGTACTGATAATAAATCCTGGCCCCAACGAAATTTCACTGGTGTGATAAATCTTATAACTTCCCTGGAATGAATATGTACATTGATTATCCGGGTATTCAAAATAATCATGTTTAAGAATAATATCCTTATTAAAAATATTATTTATTGCAATTCCCATTTCAAATAAATCATTGTAATAGGAAACTCCAATCCCCGGATTGTATAGTATTTTACTACGGTTAACACCTTCAATCTTTGGATCGTCAGGCTCCAATGGATCCATATCATTTTCATGAATACTATATAGCTCAAAATCATTGGCAAGTCCAAAGGACAATTGATGATCATGTAATTGGATATGATAAGCATAATTCAGTTTTAGGGCTGAAGATGTAAAGGGCCCGTTTCTGTCAGATACAAGTGATGCCCCCAGACCAACTTTCCCGCGTGATCTGTAACTGGTTTTATTCAGATGCATTCTGTTAGTATAGAAATCAAATGGAGCAAGGCGTCCATTAATATTAAATCCGAAAAAAGATGGTGCTCCGTTAAAACCAAACCATTGTTTATTGGCGTATACGTTGAATGAATTATCCCTGGATCCGGTCAGGGCAGGATTTAATACCCAGGGATTTAATAAATTATCATAGCGGGTTACTTCATCCTGACTGTAAGAATTTTGACAGCTTGGCCAAATAATAATGAATAAAACTAGCCAGCCTGAAAATAGTTTATTCTGATTAACGATATATGGAGACATGACCTGTATGAGCCGGTGTACCATCATTTAGAATTATTACATAATAATAACATCCAGTAGGAAGTACTTTTCCATAATAAATCCCATCCCATGGGGTTTGATATCCCACCGATTTATATATTAATTTACCCCACCTTGTGTAGACAAATACCTCAGCTTTAGGGTAATGTTCAATATTTTTAATAACCCAGAAGTCATTAAAATTGTCCTGGTTAGGTGTGAATACATTGGGAACCTCGATTTTGTTGTAACAATTTATTACATGTAAAGTAATTTTGTCATTTGCAACACAATCTAATTCATTCATAACATTTAAACTTACCTCTGTGTTTTCCATTGGCAATAATGACACAGAACTGGTATGATTGCCGGTACTCCAATTATAGGTCAACCCGGGTTGATTGACAGCCTGGATCACTATTTCCTCACCAAGGCATACAGTAGTGTCCGTTGTTTTCAGGAGATCCGGAATAATTGAATAATCAATATGAATAGTATCATATACAATCCCGCATGAATTAGTTATTTCAACAGAATATTCACCTGTATGATTCACTATTTTCACTGGATTTGTTGTTCCGTCTGACCATTTATATGTCCCTGTAATAGCTGTAACATCAAGTGAGATTTCTTCACCATCACATAAAACTGTATCTTCCCCCAGGGTTGGCTGTATAAGAGAAAGCAGCCTTATATTTTTGGTAATTTTACTCTGCGTTCCGGAAGCATAAAAAGTTAGTTCAACATCATAATTCCCCGAAGAAGGATAATGATGTGTTCCAAGAGTATCTGGTGAATAATTATCATTTCCAGAAGCAGGATCTCCAAAATTCCAGCGGACAGAATCAGGCTGAGCATCAGAAATAATTGAAAAGTTCTGGTAATCAGTATAGCAATCATTTACCAACCTGAAATCCGCCACTATTTTTGGGGGTGATAAATATAATGGAAGACCGCGGTAACTTAATCCATCTCCAAGAAATATTGCATCTGGCATATAATTGCATGAAATACCTGCAACATCCGGGTTTTGGATTACTCCAAGATAATGACTTGCGAAATGAGCCACATATATTTTCCCATCCGGGCCTGTTTGAAGCGCATTTATTTTATCGTTTTCAGGATTTGTGATCCTTATAACATCCGAAAGAATATCATTTTGAATATTAAACTGATACAAACTACTTACACCATACAAGGTACTGGCATAAAGTA
>CAZKMG010000468.1:0-3064 GCA_964553465.1 uncultured Bacteroidaceae bacterium | reverse complement strand
CTTGCCGGTGGCGTCCATGTTGCATTTAAGGCAGTCGCACCCGGGCTAAAAGTCCCTCCTGCAGGAGTCGACCAGGTTCCTCCTGTGGCCGACCCTCCAACACTCCCTCCTAAAGCTGCTGTGGTACCTCCCTGACATATTGCGCTAAGAGCCAGTCCTGCATCGGCTGTCGGTAATGGAATCATAGTAACTGTAATGGGAGTCCTTGTACTGCTCACACATCCTGTTGTCGTATTACGTGTCATAGCATAGTATGTGCCAGCTGCTGATGGTGTGTAACTTAGACTTGCACTTTGTAATAGCGTTCCACCTGATGAAGAATTATACCAGTCTATTGTCTCCCCGGTTGACACAGATGCAGATATATATGGAATTATTCCTAATGCACAATAAGATTTATCTCCTCCGCTAACCGGGGCTGATACTGCAGGGCATGAGCAATTCGGAGCCGTAATATCCAAAGTATTTTCGCAACCATTAGCATCGGTGACCTTTACCGTAATATTCGTTCCGGATAAAATTCCGGTTATTGTCCATACATTCCCACCTGTATAGGTCACAGTACCTGATGTGCTTGTTACTATTCCTGCACTTACGGTTACACCAAGTGAATAAGTGAGTAAATTAGGTGCGCAAGTAGGCGAAGTAGTTATAATAATAAATGGTAACGGATTTACAAAATTTATTATACCTGGTGAAGATGTGGCCGAACAACCATTGGCATTAGTAATTGTTACACTTACTACCTGACCATTGGTCAATGAACTTGAAGTGTAGGTATTTGAAGGACCATTCTGAACACTTGCCCCTCCAATCTTGAAGTTGTAATTTGCTCCACTTCCAGCATCAGCTGCAGTAAATATTACAGTAGAACCAGTACAGAAGATATTGTCCCCATCTGAGCTTGTGATTGTAGTATTAGGTAAGGGATTAACTGTAACCGTGGCTGTACCAGTTATACTATTTGAGCATGCCGGTGTAGATTGGTAAACAACACTCACTAAATTGTAAGCAAATGTTCCCGCAATATTTGTCGGAGCAGCTATAGTTGCTGATGTGCTGGCGCCAACGGCAATTGGCGTTTGATTAGCTCCGTTTATATTATATGTAACCGTAACGGGTAAAGATTGAGGATTGGTAAAGGTTATATTTGGCGAAGTACCCATTTGGCAAACCGTAGTTGTTCCAGTGATCGTTGCTGTTGGTGGGGGTCGAACTGTTACTGTCGTGGAGGATGAAGCTGATGGTCCATTACATCCATTTGCTGTAACACCAATTGTTGCAGTGCCTGAAAAGTTTGGAGCCCATGTAACAGTTCCTGTTGACCCTGTACCTGAAATAGTATTACCTGTGCCAGTTACTGTCCAGGAGTAGCTGGTGGCATTTGTGGCAGAGGTAGTGTAGAGGGTATTTGAACTTCCTTGACAAATAGTCGTAGACGAGGGGGATGGTGTATTTGGTGTGCCAACTGTTGGCGTAACGGTCATATTAATGGGATTAGATGTAGCCGGACTGCCAGTCCCACAGGAAGCATTTGATGTTAGCACACAGGTAATGATATTTCCATTTGACGGAGTATAGGAGTAGATCGGGCTGTTAGTTCCTACATTGATGCCGTTTACCTTCCACTGATAAACAGGTGTTGTCCCGCCGTTGGTTGGTGTAGCAGTGAATGTGGCTGGAGAACCAGTACATACAGGATTATCACTTGTGTTAATCGATACGCTAACCGGAAGATTTGGATTAACAGACATAGTAATAGCATTGGATGTAGCAGGACTGCCTGAAGCACAGGTAGTATTTGAAGTCAGCACACAGGTTACCACATTATTATTTACAGGAACATAAGAATAGGTATTACTATTTGATCCAACATTTGAGCCGTTCACCTTCCACTGATAAACAGGTGTTGTCCCTCCGTTAATGGGTGCAGCAATGAAGCTGACTGAAGTCCCTGAACAAACGGGATTAGCGGAGGCTGCAATGGACACACTGACTGGAAGATTTGGATTAACAATCATTGTAATTGTATTGGATGTTGCAGGACTTCCAGATACACATGTTTCATTAGAGGTTAAAGTACAGGTAACCAAATCTCCATTCGATGGACTATAAGTATAGAAAGGATTGTTAGTTCCTGCATCAGTTCCGTTTACTTTCCATTGATATACAGGTGATGTCCCTCCATTGCTTGGTGTAGCCGTGAAGGTTACTGAAGTGCCTGTACAAACTGAATTAGCTGAAGGACTAATCGATACACTTGCAGGAAGATTTGGATTAACAACCATAGTAATAGCATTGGATGTAGCCGGGCTACCTGTTACACAAGTTTCAGCAGAGGTCAGTACACAGGTTACAATATTCCCATTTGACGGATTATATGAATATATCGGGCTGTCAGTTCCAACATTTGCACCGTTCACTTTCCACTGATAAGCAGGGGTAGTTCCTCCATTGGTAGGTGTAGCAGTAAAGGTGACTGAACTACCAGAACAAACAGGATTAGCAGAAGCCCCAATGGATACACTGACCGGAAGATTTGAAGTAACGGACATTGTTATCGTGCTGGATGTAGCCGGGTTGCCTGTTACACAAGTAGCATTTGATGTCATTACACATGTTACAGCATCATTGTTGACAGGGGCATAAGAATAGGTATTACTATCTGATCCAACATTTGCACCGTTCACTTTCCACTGATAAACAGGGGTAGTTCCTCCATTGGTGGGTGTAGCAGTGAAAATGACTGAAGTACCTGAACAAACAGGATTAGCCGAGGCTCCAATGGATACACTAACCGGAAGATTTGGATTAACGGTCATATTTATCGTGCTGGATGTAGCCGGATTACCTGTTACACAGGCAGCATTTGAGGTTAGTACACAGGATACTGCATCATTGTGTAATGGGACATAAGAATAGGTATTACTATTTGTTCCAACGTTTGTACCATTTACTTTCCACTGATAAACAGGGGTAGTTCCTCCATTGGTGGGTGTAGCGGTGAAGATGACTGAAGTACCTGAACAAACAGGATTAGCCGAGGCTCCAATGGATACACTAA